>JAQBPI010000235.1 GCA_028287605.1 Chloroflexota bacterium | reverse complement strand
CCCTCGACGCTGGTCACCTCGCCGTCGCGCACGGTGGCGCCGTCGCCGCCGGCGAGGTCGTGGGGGTCGGCGCCGAACAGCAGCACCCGGGCCGGCGAGGCCGCGGCCATCGCCCGGCTCAGCGGGTCGGCGCCGTTGAGGGCGACCGCCCCCGCCGGGTCGGCCGACTCCACCAGGCGGCGCTTGGCGAGCCCGTAGCGCTCCATGGTGCCGTGGCGGTCGAGGTGGTCCGGGGTGAGGTTGAGCACCGTGGCCAGCCGGCAGCGCGGCGCCGCCGCCGACTCGAGCTGGAAGGAGGAGAGCTCGAGCACCACCCAGTCGCCCGCGGCGACCTCGCCGAGGCGGTCGAGCATGGTCTCGCCGATGTTGCCGCCGACGTGGACGCGTCCCCCGCCGGCGGCGAGCACGGCGCCGAGCAGCGCGGTGGTGGTGGTCTTGCCGTTGGTGCCGGTGACCCCGGCGACCGGTGCCGGGCAGCGCTCGAAGACCAGGTCGATCTCGCTGCGCACCGGCACCCCGCGGCGCCGCGCCTCCTCGAGCACCGGCGCCTCCCAGGGCACCCCGGGGCTGGGGCAGACCATGGCGGCGCCGGCGGCGACGTCGTCGGGATAGCCGCCGAGCACCACCTCCACCTCGGCCGGGAGGGTCGCCGCCATCCGCCGCTGGGCCTCGCCCTCGCCGCGGTCGACGACGCGCACCCGCCAGCCCTCGGCGCTCAGCACCCGGGCGCAGGCCGCGCCGCTGAGCCCGAGCCCGATCAGCACGACTTCTTTCCGGGGGGAGGTACCGATCCCTCCGGCTTCGCCGGCGTGATCACTCGAACCCCCTGGCGGCCGGACTCCCGGCCGGCGGCCGGCGGTCATCGGTGGTGGATGCCGGCGCTCAACCCTGCCCCCACCCCCGAGGGCAGGGCGAGCGCGACGCAGAGCAGCGCGGCGACGGCGGCGGCGCCGGCGAAGCAGACCACCAGCCGCTGCTCGCGCAGCCCCAGCTCCTCGAAGTGGTGGTGGAGCGGGCTGGCGCGGAAGACGCGGCGGCCGAAGCGCGTGATGGCGGTGACGTTGATGATCACCGAGAGGGTCTCGGCGACGAAGACGGCGCCGAGCAGCGGCAGCAGCCAGAGCAGCCGCAGCTCCGCCGCCAGCGCCACCAGGGCGCAGCCCAGGGCGAGCGAGCCGGTGTCGCCCATGAACACCCGGGCCGGCCACCAGTTGTAGAAGAGGAAGGCCAGGACGCCGCCGCAGAGGGAGGCGCTGACGATCGCCACCGGCGCGTTGCCGGAGTGCTGGGCCAGCGCCCACAGCGTCACCAGCGCGATCACCGAGCAGGAGCCGGCCAGGCCGTCGACGCCGTCGGTGAGGTTGACGGCGTTGCTGCAGGCGACCACCGCGAGCGCGGCCAGGGGGACGATGGCCCAGTGGAGGTCGACGGCGCCGGCGCCGGGGATGACCTCGACGGTGAGCGAGGCGGCGTCGAGGCCGATGCCCAGGAGCAGGCCGACGAGCAGCTGCAGCACCAGCTTCTGCCGTCCCAGCAGGCCCAGGGCGCCGCGTCCGCGGATGTTGGCGATGTCGTCGACCACCCCGATGGCGGCGCCGGCGACGATGGCGAAGACGGCGAGGAATCCGGCGCGGCCGTGGTCGAGGACGAGCCAGGCGGCGACCGGGATGGCGCAGAACAGGATCCCGCCCATCGTCGGCGTGCCCGCCTTGACCAGGTGCGAGGCGGGGCCGTAGCTCTGCACCCGCTGCCCCGCCTTGAGGCGGGCCAGGGTGGAGATCACCGCGGGGTAGAGGACCAGGCCCAGGAGCAGCGAGCCAGCGAAGGCGATCAGCGGACGGATCATCGCAGCAGGCTCTCCACCACCCGCTCCAGCGCCACCCCGTGACTGGCCTTCACCAGCACCACGGTGCCGCTGTCGCACTGGGCTCGGGCCATGCCGGCGGCCTCCTCGACGTCGCCGGCGACCCGGGCGCGCTCCCGGGGCATGCCCGCGGCCACCGCCGCCTCGACCATCAGCGCGGCGTGCTCGCCGACGGCGATGAGCGCGGTGGCGGCGCGCGCCGCCTGGCGTCCCGCCTCGGCGTGGGCGGGGCCGGCGTGCTCGCCGAGCTCGAGCATGTCGCCGAGCACCGCGAGCCGCCGCGGGGCGCCGCTGCCGGCGAGCACCTCGAGCCCGGCGGCGAGCGAGGCCGGGCTGGCGTTGTAGCTGTCGTCGATGATCAGGGCCCCCCCGGGGCCGCGGCTGACCACTCCGCGCTGGGCCGGCGCGGCGAAGGCGGCGAGCCGCTCGGCGGCCTCGGCGATGCCCACCCCGTGGCGTCCGGCGACGGCGACGGCCGCGCAGGCGTTGCGCACGGTGTGGAGCCCGGGGACGCGCAGGTGCAGCGGCGCGGTCCCGTCGGGGCCGATCAGCCGGCAGCGGATGCCCTCCAGCCCGTCGCCGGCCACCTCGACGGCGCGGTAGTCGGCGGCGGCGTCGAGCCCGAACCAGGTCACCGGGGCGGGGCTCCGGCCGGCGACACGGCGCACCTCGGGGTCGTCGGCGTTGCAGATCGCCGACCCGTCCGGGGGCAGCGCCTCGAGCAGCTCGGCCTTGGCGTCGCCGATGGCGGCGAGCGAGCCGAGCAGCTCGACGTGGGAGAGGCCGACGTTGAGCAGCACGCCGGTGACCGGACGGGTGAACGACGCGAGGTCGCGGATCTCCCCGGGGGCGGACATCGCCATCTCGGCGACGAAGACCCCCACCGGCGGGCGCAGCGCCAGCACCGAGAGCGGGATGCCCGTCCAGGTGTTGAGGTTGCCGGCGGTGGCGGCGGCGTCGTGGCCGCCGAGGGCGAGCGCGCAGAGCTCCTTCGCGGAGGTCTTGCCGACGCTGCCGGTGACCCCGACCACCGCGCAGCCGAGCTCGGCGAGCCGGGCGGCGCAGGCGCGCCGCAGGGCCAGGGCGGTGTCGTCGA
>JAQBPI010000223.1 GCA_028287605.1 Chloroflexota bacterium | reverse complement strand
TCCTCGAGACCGAGGGTCTCGACCAGGTCGCCGAGCTCGCTGACGAGATCGGTGAACTCCTGGGGGCGTCCGGACGGCTTGGGTTGTCTCTCGTCCATACGGGACCACAACGGTACCGCACCACGAGTTCTGTCCCGCCTGAGCGCCTGTCTCTACGATTGCCCCCATGTCCATCCCCGCGCTGGCACCGATCGTCGGTGTCCTGGTGCTCGCCGAGCTCGCGGTGGGCACGCTCGCGGCCATCTACGCGGGCGACCTGCTCGGCGAGGTCGGGCGCGGCTTCCTCGGCACCACCGCCGCCATCTGCCTGGCGATCATGGGCCTCTGCCTGGGGATGGCGGCGCTGCTCCCCGACCCGGCGCGGCTGCTCCACCACCCCGTCGACGCCGGGGGCTATGCCGGCTTCGTCCACTGGATGGTCGGCTTCACCGCGGCGCTGGGCGTCTACACGCTGCTCTGCGCGGTGGGCACCGACCCGGCGCGGAGGGTGGCCGGCGCGGTGGCGGTGGCCTGCGGCGCCGTGGCCATCGGCCGGGCCTCCGCCACCTTCGCCTTCTCCGGGGTGGGAGGGCTCGCCGGGGCGGTCGCGTTCGTCCCCGCCGCCCTGCTCGCCGGCAGCACCCTGGCCGGGATGCTCCTCGGCCACTGGTACCTGATCGCCCCCGACCTCTCCTTCCGGCCCCTGCGTCGGGCCGTCTACCTGATCTTCGCCGCGGTGGGCGTGCAGGCGGTGGCGGTCGCGATCGCCCTGCTCACCGCCGACGGCGCGGTACGCGCCAGCCTGGTCGGCGAGCGCTACGGCGCCTCATTCTGGCTGCTGGTGGTGGCGGCCGGGCTGGTGGTGACCGCCGCGGTCAACGGCCTCACCCTCTACTATGCCCGCATCCGCGCCAACCAGCCGGCCACCGCGATGCTGTACATCCTCGTGGTCACGGTGATGATGGGCGTCGTCCCCGGGCACCTGCTGTACTTCCTGACCCGCGTGCCGGTCTGACCGACGACCGGCCCGCCTCGATCAGCTCCGCGACCTCGGCGGGGCCCTCCAGCGGCGCCTCGTCGACCCGTGCGGTGCGGGTCCGAAACTCCAGCGCCTCGGCGGTGAGCGCGGCGTGCAGCCTCTCCTCGAGCTCGCGGTAGACGAACATGTCCCGCATCCGGGCGACCGCGGTCGTCTCCCCGGCGCGCGCCGCCGAGTCGTCGTCCTGGGCGGCGACGAAGCAGGTGGCGCTGCAGAACTGCCCGGCCTGCCACAGGTCGCGGCGGGTGGCGAGCACGAAGTGGAGGCGGCCGCACTGCAGGCAGATGCGGCCGATGTGCAGGGCCTGTGCGGGCCGGCCGACCAGGTGGGCGACGAGCCCCTGGCGGTCGGCCGCGGAAAGCCGGCCGGGCCTGCCCCAGAGCAGGTAGCCGATCCCCCCGAAGACGATGCCGAGGGGCAGCAGCAGCAGCGGGTTGAGCGGCGCGCCCGAGGGCGCCTTGGTCACCGTGGTGGGGCTCACCAGACCCAGCACCCCGGTGGTGGGCTTGACGCGCACTCCCGGCATGGGCGAGAAGCTGTACGTGGGGAGCGTCGTCACGGGGCCGGGATTCGCGGCCACGGGAGGGACGACGGAGAACGTGGGCATGGTGGCCGGGTCGCTGGTGCCTCCGGTGGCGGTGACGAAGATGCCGTAGGTGTCGGCTGGGATCGAGGCCGGGATGGTGACGAGGATGGTGCTGTCGCTGGCGATGCTGAGGCTGAGTCCCGGCACCGCCGGCACCAGCGTGACGCTGATGACGTGAGACAGGTTGGAGCCGCCCAGCGTCACCCGGAGGGGCTGTCCGTTGAGCACGAAGACCTGGGGCCAGACGGTCGTCAGCGTCGGAGGGCTGTCGGCGAGCGCGACGACGGCGCCGTCGCAGGCGAGCGCGGCGAACGCGGCGGTCAGCCCGAGCAGGCACAGGAGCCCCTGGCGGATCACCGATGCCACTGGGTCACTCGATCACCATGGTCGCGGTCTGTGTCACGGTCACGGTCCCGACCAGCTGTCCGACGAAGGGTGTGGTCGGGTGGTAGAGATAGGTCGTGCTGAAGACCACCCAGGCGCCGGACGCGGGCGTGTAGGAGGCGCTGTTGACGATCGTCGGCGTGCCCGTGCTGCCCACCGGACAGGTGACGCTGATGTCGGCACCGCTGTGGTTCGCGGAGGCGTCGTTGGCCGGATCGTTGGTCGCCTTGTAGAAGTACACCCCCATGCTGAGCTGGGTGGAGTCGAGGCTGGCCGCCCTGAGCTGGCGCCATGCCGCTCCCTCGCCGCTGGTGCTGGACGGCGCCGTGGCCCCCGAGGAGGACTGGCAGGAGTTGTAGCTGGACAGACCCGAGCTCACCACGTTGGCGATGAGATACCGCACACCCTCACGCGCGGAGTTGGTGACGGTCACGTTCGCCGACATGGCCCGGCCGAAGTCGAAGACTCCGAAGACGAGGGAGATCAGCACCGGGGCGACCACGGCGAACTCGACCAGGCCCTGGCCACGGGCACGACGGTGCGACGGCCGACGGCTGTGCGACGACGACACCTTGCCTCCCGAATCCCTCATCCGCTGGGGAACGATCAATCGCCGCTGGGGCAGGACGATGGGACTGATCTTCGTCATTCGCACCAGGCAAATCGATCAAGCTGTGGTCACAGGCCGGTTGCGATCGGTCACAGCCTGCTGGCGGCCCGCTCGCGCAGCCGGTGGGGTGGCGGCCCTACTGCGCCGCCGCCTCCTCGGCGACCGACACCGGGGCGGGCTCGGTGAGGGCGAAGCCGAGGCCGAGCAGCACCGCCACCCCGCCGGCCACGGCGTTCGAGGGCGGCCACTCGCCGAGAAGGGGGATGGCCAGGAGGGCGGTGATCGGCGGCTCGCCGAGAAAGGCCAACGAGACGATCACCGCCCTGAGGTGGCGCAGCGTCCAGGTGAAGACGGTGTGCCCGAGCACGGTGCAGACCACCGCAAGCCCCAGGCAGGCGAGCACCGTGCGCGGCTGCGGGACCACCGCGCTCCCGCTCAGCGGCGCCACCAGCAGCGACACCACCGCCACCACCAGGTACACGGGCACCGAGTAGCCGGCGGCGCCGTAGCGGGAGCGCACCCGCCGGCCCACCAGCAGGTAGCCGGAGAAGGTCACCGCGCCGGCGATGGCGAGCAGGTCGCCGCCCAGGGCCTCGCCGCTGACCCGCAGGTCGCCGGCTGCGGTGATCGCCGTCCCCACCAGTGCGAGGGCGAGCCCGGCGACCAGCCGCGGCGAGACCGCCTCCCCGAGCAGCCGGCGGCCCAGCACCGCCACCAGCACCGGGTGGAGCGAGACCAGGAGCACGCTCGAGGCCACCGACGTGTGGCGCAGCGAGGCCGTCCAGCAGAGGAAGTGGGCGGCGAGGAGGACGCCGCTCAGGGTCACCACCATCCAGTCGGTGGCGGAGCGGGGGAGGGCGCCGGCCCGGGCGTCGTGGAGCGCCCATGGGGCGAGCAGGACCGCGGTGATCGCCATCCGCACCCAGACGATGGTGGCCGGGCCGTCGGGGGCGAGCCGGTTGAAGATCGCCGAGAAGGAGACCGCGACCGTGGCCATGACCAGGCCGGCGGGCGCCAGCCGGCCCGCCGTCCCCCTCTCAGGACTGGTCGAGGGCATGCACGCCGGGGAGGTTGCGGTAGCGCTCGTCGAGGTCGAGCCCGTATCCGACCACGAACTCGTCGGGGAGGACGAACCCGCAGAAGTCGATGCGCACCGCCCGCCGGCGCCGGCCGGGCTTGTCGAGCAGCGAGACCAGGCGCAGCGACGCGGGCCGGTGCCGCTCCACGTGCTCGTAGAGGAAGGAGGTGGTCAGCCCCGTGTCGATGACGTCCTCCACCATGAGCACGTGGCGGCCGCCGAGCGGGGTGGTCACGTCCTTGAGCAGCTGCACCGTGCCCGAGGTCTCCGTGCCCGCGCCGTAGGATCGCACCGCGATGGCGTCGATCTCCAGGGGGATGGAGAGCGCCCGGGCGAGGTCGGCCGTGAAGAAGAGCGAGCCCTTCAGCACGCAGAGCAGCACCAGCGGGCCGGCCGCCCCGGCGTAGGCGGCGTCGATCTCGGTCGCGAGCTCGGCGATGCGGGCCGCGATCTGCTCCCGCGACACCAGGAGCCGCCCCGGCAGCCCTCCACTCACCTCCAGCGGATCCACCGCGCCACTGTCGCTCAGCCACCGCGCCGGCCGCAAATCGTGGGTGCCCCGCGCCACCCCGACCGTGCGGCGGCCGTAGGATGGGTCCCCGGATGAAATCAGCAGCGCCCCGCCGCCGCCTCCTCGTCCTGGGCCTCCTCGCGATCTCCGCCCTCCTCGCCCTCGCGCCGGTGCGCGTGCTCGGCTACGACAAGGTGGATCGCCAGCAGGCGCAGGTCGCGGGGACGGCGCTCGCCTACTACATCCGCGAGGCCAACTCCCAGGACGCGCCCCAGCCGGGCCGCACCGTGACCATGCGGGTGCAGTCCGCCCCCGGCACCGGCGCCTCGGTGGCCGCCGCGGACGCCACCCGGCACCCGGTCGGGCCCCAGGGGACCCAGGCCTCCACCAAGTCGGGGGCCGACGGGCTCGCCTACTTCGCCCTCGAGCTGAGCCCCACCCCGGGCGAGAACCAGTTCGTCTGGGACGACGGCGTCTTCACCGGCCTGGTCGTCGTGGTCGGCAGCCCCGCGCCCGCGGGGGCGCATCCGCCTCCGGCAGCGGCGCAGCCGGCCCCGGCCAAGGGGCCCTCCGGGGTGCTCGGCGTGCTGCTCGCCGCCCTCATCGCCACCGTGGTCGCGGCGGCGGTCACCGTCTTCGTCGGCGGCACGGTCTTCCTCACCGGGGTGCGCCCCTTCCGCCTCAGCTGATGTCCGCCGGCGACGCCGCGCGCCTGCTGACTCTCGCTGCGCTCTGGGGCGCCAACTTCCCGCCGGTGCCCGCTCAGGCCGGGCCGGCCAGCTCCGACCAGCGCTCGTAGAGCTCGGCGAGGGCGCCCTCCAGCCGGTCGTGCTCGCGGCCGGCCTCGGCGCCGGTCGCCGGGTCGGCGAAGGTCGACGGGTCGCCCAGCCGGCGCCGCACCTCGGCGAGCTCGGCCTCGACCGCCGCGATGTCGTCCTCGAGGCGGCGCACCTCGGCTGCCCGGGCGCGGCCCCGCGCCCGCTCGCGCCGCTCACCATCCGGGCGCTCACGCGCCCGCTCGCGGGGGGCCTCCCCCCTGCCGCTTCCCCCCTGA
>JAQBPI010000196.1 GCA_028287605.1 Chloroflexota bacterium | reverse complement strand
GACGGCGGGCCGCCGCCGCTGGCGGGCCATGTCCGCGCCCTCGCCGGGTCGCGGGGCGGCTCGGTGGACGCCGCCGCGCGCGCCTGGTTCGCCCGCTACCTCGAGGTGGCGGTCGACCCCATCCTCTGGCTGTACGGCGCCGAGGGCATCGCCCTCGAGGCCCACCAGCAGAACGGGGTGGTGGTGCTCCGCGATGGCCTTCCCGCCGGCTTCCGCTACCGCGACAACCAGGGCTACTACTTCAAGCGCTCCCACGAGGCCCGGCTGCGGCGGCTGCTCCCCGGCCTCAACGCCGAGAGCGACACCGTCTGCGACGACGCCGTCGCCGACGAGCGCCTCGGCTACTACCTGGGCGTCAACCACCTGCTCGGGCTGATCGGCGCCTTCGGGCGGGCCGGCCTCGCCTCCGAGGCCGACCTGCTCGGCGACCTCGCCCGCCACCTCGCCGCCCCCGGGCGCGCCTTCCCGGGCTCGCCGATGGTCGACACCCTGCTGGGCAGCCCGCGCCTGCGGTGCAAGGCCAACCTGCGCACCCGCCTCGACGACATGGACGAGCTGGTCGGCCCCATGGAGAGCCAGTCGGTCTACGTCGAGATCCCCAACCCGCTGCGGCAGGCGGTGGCGGCGAGGGCGGGGACGTGACCGCCACCGTCTTCGAGGCGTCCCTCGCGGGCGGCGCGAACGCCCGCTTCCGCAGCCTCGATCCCGACGCCGACCTCGACCTGGTCCACAGCTGGATGCACCAGCCCCACGTGGTGCCCTTCTGGCACCTCGACGTGCCCCGCGCCGAGCTGCGCTCCTACCTCGAGAGCATGGCCGCCGCCGCCCACCTCGAGCCCCTGATCGGCTGCGTGGACGGGGTGCCGGTCTCGTACTGGGAGGTGTACCGGGCGGCGGAGGACGCGCTCGCGGAGCACTACGCCGCCGAGGAGCACGACCAGGGCGTCCACCTGCTCGTCGGGCCGGTCGAGCTCACCGGCCAGGGCCTCGGCCGCCGCCTGCTCGACGCCGTGGTCGGCTGGCAGCTCGACCGCGAGCCCCGCACCCGCCGTGTCGTGGCCGAGCCCGACGTCCGCAACGAGCGGATGATCCACGTCTTCGAGCGCTGCGGCTTCGTCCGCGAGGGCGAGCTCGAGCTGCCCGAGAAGCGCGCCGCGCTGATGGTCCGTCACCGGTGAGCGCGCCCGCCCGCGTCCGCGACCTGCTCGGGGTGGGCATCGGGCCCTTCAACCTGGGGCTGGCCGCGCTCCTCGACCAGGCGGCGGAGATCGACGCCCTCTTCCTCGACGAGCACCCGCGCTTCTCCTGGCACCCCGGGCTGCTGCTCGAGGGCGCCACCACCCAGGTCCCCTTCCTCGCCGACCTGGTCAGCCTGGTCGACCCCACCAGCCCGCACAGCTTCCTCAACTACCTGCGCGCCCACGACCGGCTGCTCCGCTTCTACCTGCGCGAGCGCTTCCACCTGCCCCGGCGCGAGTACGACCACTACTGCCGCTGGGTGGCGGAGCGGCTGCCCTCCTGCCGCTTCGGGGCCCGGGTCGAGGCGGTGCGCTGGCTGGCGGAGGAGGGGGTCTTCGAGGCCGACATCCGTGCCACCGGCACCCCCCGCATCGAGCGGGTGCGGGCCCGCAACGCGGTGCTCGGGGTGGGCGCCGCGCCGCACGTCCCCGAGGCGCTGGTGCCCGCCCTGGGACCCGACGTGGTCCACGCCGCCGACTTCCTCCACCACCGCGAGCGGCTGCACCGGGCGGCGTCGGTGACGGTGGTGGGCTCCGGGCAGAGCGGCGCCGAGGTCTTCCTCGACCTGCTCCGCGACCAGCCCGCCCACGGCTACCGGCTGACCTGGCTGACCCGCACCGCCGGCTTCTTCCCCATGGAGTACACCCGCCTCGCCCTCGAGCACTTCTCGCCCGAGTACACCCGCTACTTCCACGGCCTCGGCGAGGAGGTGCGCGACCGTCTGCTCCCCACCCAGGACCTCCTCTACAAGGGCATCGACGCCGGCACCGTCGAGGAGATCTACGGCCTCCTCTACGAGCGCAGCGCCGGCGGCGCCGAGCCCGCGGTCGAGCTCCGTCCGCACCTGGCGGTGGAGGCGGTGGAGCCCGACGGCCACCGCCTCCGGCTGCGCTGCCGGCAGTGGGAGCAGGACCGGGACTTGGTCGTCGAGACCGAGTGCGCGGTGCTCGCGACGGGGTTCGTCGCCCGCCCGCCGGCCTGCATCGAGGAGCTGGGCCCGCTGATCCGCTGGGATGCCGCCGGCCGCTACCGCGTCGACCTCGACTACCGGGTCGCGATGGACCCGGCGGTCACCGGCAGCCTCTTCGTGCAGAACGCCGAGGTCCACACCCACGGGGTCGGCGCGCCTGACCTGGGCCTGGGCGCCCACCGCAGCGCCTGCATCGTCAACGCGCTCACCGGCCGCGAGGTCTTCCGGCTGCCGCGGCGCACCGTCGTCACCGAGTTCGGAGTCGCCTGATGGACAGTGTCACCACCGCGCTGGAGGCGCTCGGCGAGGGGCGCTGGCAGGCCGCCGGCGAGCGCCTGGTCGCCAAGATGCTCTCCGAGTTCCTGTACGAGCAGCTGCTCGTGGCCGGGCCGGCGGGCGCCGGCTGGCGCGCCGCCGCGGGCGCCGCCGTCTACGAGTTCGCGGCCCGGCCCCGCCTCTACGAGCGGCTGCGGGTGGAGCCCGGCTCGGTGCGACGCCACCACGCCGGCGGCAGCGCTCCCGCCGCCGACCCCCTCCGCCTGCTCCTCGACCTCGCGCCCGGGCTGGGGATGGAGCCGGCCACCACCGCCCACCTCGCCCGCGAGCTGCGCGCCACCCAGCTCGCCGACTGCCACATCGCCGCCGCGCCGCGCCGCCGGGCCGCCGAGCTCGTCGCGCTGCCCTGGGCGGAGATCGAGGGGGAGATGGACGGTCACCCCTGGCTGGTCCCCAACAAGGGCAGGATCGGCTTCGGCCACGACGACCACCTCCGCTTCGCCCCGGAGCGGCGCCGGCCGCTGCCGCTGCGCTGGCTGGCGGTGCGCGACGGCCGCGGCGAGTACCGGGCGGTCGAGGGGCTCGACCACCTGCGCCTGCGCGCCGAGCAGCTCGACCCCGCGACCGCGGCGGGCTTCAGCGCGGTGCTCCGCGCCCGCGGCGAGGACCCCGACGGCTTCCTCTGGTTCCCCGTCCACGCCTGGCAGTGGGACCACGTCGTGCTGCCGCTCTTCGCCGCCGACCTCGCCGCCGGCGACCTGGTGGTGCTCGGCGAGGCCGGCGATCTCCACCTCCCCCAGCAGTCGATCCGCACCCTCAGCAACGTCAGCGCCCCGCGGCGGCACTCGGTGAAGCTGCCGCTCAGCATCCTCAACACCCTGGTCTACCGGGGGCTGCCGACCGAGCGCACCCTCGCGGCGCCGGCGGTGACCGCCTTCCTGCAGGGCATCGCCGCCGCCGACCCCTTCCTCCGCGACCGCTGCCGGCTGGTGCTGCTCGGCGAGGTCGCGGCCGTCGCCGTCCCCCATCCCGCCTACGAGGAGCTGGAGGGGGCGCCGTACCAGTTCCGCGAGCTGCTCGGCTGCATCTGGCGGGAGAGCCTGGAGGGACGGCTCGACCCCGGCGAGCGGGCGATGACCATGGCCGCGCTGCTCCACGTCGACGCCGAGGGCACCCCGGTGGTGGCGGCGCTGGTCGAGCGCTCCGGCCTGGGCCCGGCGGGGTGGCTCGACGCCCTGCTCGGGGCGGTGCTGCCGCCCCTGCTCCACTTCCTCTACCGCTACGGGGTGGTCTTCTCGCCCCACGGCGAGAACGCCATCCTGGTGCACCGCGACGGCGTCCCCACCCGGCTGGCGATCAAGGACTTCGTCGACGACGTGAACCTGAGCGACCAGCCCCTGCCCGAGCTCGCCGGCATCGGCCCCGAGCTCCGCTCGGTGCTGCTCGCCGAGCCCCCGGAGTGGCTCTGCCAGTTCCTCTGGGCGGCGCTCTTCGTCGGCCACCTCCGCTACCTCTCCGACCTGATGGAGGACCACCTCGGGCTCGGCGAGCGCGACTTCTGGGCGGCGGTGCGGCGCGCCGTGCTCGACCACCAGGCGGGCTTCCCCGAGCTCGCCGAGCGCTTCGCCCTCTTCGACCTCCTCGCCCCCCGCTTCGCCCGCATCTGCCTCAACCGCAACCGCCTGCTCCTCGACGGCTACACCGACCGGCCGGAGCGGCCCCACGCCGCCACCTGCGGCACCGTGGCCAACGCCCTCGCCGAGGCGGCGGAGGCAGTAGTCCGATGAGCACCTCGGCGCCGCCGGCGGCACGGCTGCGGTGGGACTGCGCGGAGATGCGCTGGGAGCCCGCCCCCGCCGGCCCGCTCGCCGAGGGCTGGACCGCCTGCGCCGACCTGCTCGTCCCCGGGTCGCCGGAGCTCGAGCGCCATCTCGCCCTGGTCGGCGGGCGCCAGCAGACGGCGCGGATGTCGGTCTGCGCCTCGCTCCTCCTCGAGCGCTACGCCTGGGCGCTGGCCACCGCAGCCTTCGGCAGCCTGCTCGGGGAGGGCAGGCTGCCCGACCTGGCCGCCGCCAACGTGGCCGTCCACCTCGACCGCGAGGGCTTCGTCGACGCGCTGCTGCTCACCGACCCCGAGCTCGCGCCCGCCACCTCCGGCGCGGCGCTCGAGCGCCTGGCCCGCGACCTGCTCGCGGGCCATCTCCTGACCCTGGTCGAGCGGCTCGCCGAGCGGCCCGTCCACCGCGGCCGGCGCGCCCTGCTCTGCCTGGTGGTCGACGCGCTCGCCGC
>JAQBPI010000195.1 GCA_028287605.1 Chloroflexota bacterium | reverse complement strand
CGCTGGGCGCGCTCGCGACGGCGGCGCTCGGTGCCCAGCTCGGCCCCCCGCGCCCGCAGCTCCCGGAGCTGGCGCTCGTAGGGGGCCATCGCCTGCACGGTGGCGCGCTCCGCGGCGGTCAGCTCGGCCGCGGCGGCGTCGAGGGCGGCGTCGTCGAGCTCGCGCAGCGCGGCGGGGTCGATCGGCTCGGGGAGCGGTGGGAGGGGCGCCGGGATCGCCGGCGAGGGCGCGGGCGTGGTCACGGTCTCTAGGCTACGGCACCGAACCACCGGTCCAGGGGAGATGCGAGGTGTCCGATCCCGTCTCGGTCCAGATCCAGGGCAGGGTGGCCCTCGTCACCATCGACCACCCGCCGGCCAATGCCATCAGCCGGGCGGTGGTCGACGGCCTGCGCGCCGCCGTCGCCGGTGCCGCCGCCGGCGGCGAGGTGCGCGCCCTGGTCATCACCGGCGCCGGGAGCCGCTTCTTCGCGGCCGGGGCCGACGTCAGCGAGTTCCCCAGCGCCGGCGGCTCGGTGGCGGAGGGCGGGCAGCAGCTCACCCTGGAGATCGAGCGTTCGCCCCTGCCCACCATCGCGGCGATCAACGGCATCGCGCTCGGCGGGGGCTGCGAGATCGCGCTGGCCTGCGACATCCGCATCGCCGCCCGCACCGCCCGCCTCGGCCAGCCCGAGATCAACCTCGGGATCATCCCCGGGTGGGGCGGCACCCAGCGGCTGGTCCGGGTGGTCGGGCAGGGCCGGGCGATGCCGCTGCTGCTCACCGGCGACCCCGTCGACGCCGAGACCGCCCTCTCGATCGGGCTGGTCTCCCAGGTGGTCGAGGGCGCCGAGCTGGCCGCCACCGCCCTCGCCCTCGCCGAGAAGCTCGCCGGCAAGGCGCCGCTGGCGGTGGCCGCCACCAAGCGGGCGGTGCTCGAGGGCATGCCCCTGCCCATCGCCGGCGCCCTGGAGGTCGAGCGGCGCGAGTTCGCGGCGCTCTTCGAGACCGCCGATGCCCGCGAGGGGGTGGGTGCCTTCCTCGAGAAGCGCCAGCCCACCTGGACCGGTCGCTGAGGGCCCGATTCCTATAATCGCGCCCATCCCATCATGCCGGAGGTAGCCGCGGTGACGGCCGTCCTGAGTCCCATCGCACTCGTCCTGCTGCTCGGCGGCGCCGTCTACCTCAGCACCATCCGGTGGCGGAAGCTGGTCGGGCTGATGCTCTCGGCGGAGCGCCCCGACCCCCGCTTCGACCACATCGGCAGGCGGCTGAAGGCGCTCGGCGTCTACGTCCTCGCCCAGGCGCGGCTGCTGCGCTGGCCCTACGCCGGCATCATGCACGCGCTCATCTTCTGGGGCTTCGTGGTGCTGCTCACCGCCATCCTCCAGGCCATGGTGGAGGCGCTGTGGGTGGGCTTCCACTTCGACGACGTGCCCGGCTCGGGGGCGATCGCCTTCCTCCAGGACCTCTTCTGCACCCTGGCGCTCACCGGGGTGGTGATGGCGCTGATCAACCGGCTGATCGTGCGGCCGGTCCGCTTCCGCGGCAGCCACACCCGCGACGCGGTGCTCATCCTGGCCTGGATCGGGACGCTGCTCAGCGCGATGCAGCTGAACTACGCCACCAGGATCGCCCAGGGCAGCCCGCCCGAGGCGGTGGCCACCTGGCGGCCCTTCGCCTCGGCCCTCTCTCGGCTCTTCGACCCGCTGGGGGCGGACAGCCGTTCCCTCGAGGTGCTCCACGGCGTCTTCTTCTGGGCCCACCTCGCGCTGGTGCTGGGCTTCCTCGTCTACCTCGGCTTCAGCAAGCACCTCCACATCATCACCTCGACCCCGAACGTCTTCCTCCTCAACCTCGGGCCCAAGGGCGGCCTGCCCACCCCCGACTTCGAGGCCCCGGACGTCGAGCACTTCGGCGCCAGCAGGCTCGAGCACTTCTCCTGGAAGGACGTGCTCGACCTCTACACCTGCACCGAGTGCGGGCGCTGCCAGACCCACTGCCCCGCCTTCAACACCGGCAAGCCGCTGTCGCCGAAGACGCTGATCACCGACCTGCGCGACCACGCCTACGAGACGCTCGCCGGCGGCTATGCCGCCACCACCCATCGCGCCCACCAGGTCGAGGGCGGGATGTGGGTCACCGAGGAGGACGGCCACGGCGAGGGTGCGGTGCCCGGTCACTTCCAGCCCTCCTGGCTCAGTCCCGACCAGGTGGCCGCGGCGGTGACGAATGCCGGCGGCGAGGAGCGGCCGCTGATCGGCGGCACCATCCTCGACGAGACCCTGTGGTCGTGCACCACCTGCGGGGCCTGCATGGACCAGTGCCCGGTGCTCATCGAGCACGTGCCCAAGATCCTCGACATGCGCCGCCACCTCGTCCTCGAGGAGTCGCGCATGCCCAAGCAGGCCGAGCAGGCGCTGCGCGGCATCGAGAACCAGGCCAACCCCTACGGCCTCTCCCAGCAGACCCGCGCCGACTGGGCGAAGCAGCTCGGGGTCAGCTTCGTCAAGGACAGGCCCGACGCCGAGTACCTCTACTGGGTGGGCTGCGCCGCCTCCTTCGACGACCGCGCCAAGACCATCGGCACCGCGCTGGTGACGATCCTCCAGGCCGCCGGCGTCGACTTCGCCATCCTCGGCACCGAGGAGCGCTGCACCGGCGACCCGGCACGCCGGATCGGCAACGAGTACCTCTTCCAGGAGCGGGCCAAGGAGAACGTCGAGACCCTGACGAAGTACGGGGTCAAGAAGGTGATCGCCCCCTGTCCCCACTGCTTCAACACCTTCACCAACGAGTACCCGAGCTTCGGTGGCCACTACCAGGTCATCCACCACAGCCAGCTCATCCGCGACCTGCTCGAGTCCGGCCGGATCACCCTGACCCACCCGCTCGACGAGACCGTGACCTACCACGACTCCTGCTACCTGGGGCGCTGGAACGACATCTTCGCGCCCCCCCGGGACATCCTCGAGAGGATCCCCGGGCTGAAGCTGGTGGAGATGGCGCGCAGCCGCAGCGAGGGGATGTGCTGCGGCGCCGGCGGCGGCCGGATGTGGATGGAGGAGGGGCAGCCGCGGGTCAACCACCGCCGGGTGAAGCAGGCGGTCGAGACCGAGGCCAGCCGGGTGGCCACCGCCTGCCCGTTCTGCCTCTCGATGTTCGACGAGGGGATCTCGTCGGAGTCGCTCGGCGACCGTCTCCAGGTCGACGACATCTCCGTCTACGTGGCCGCGGCGCTCGCCCGGCCGGAGCGGGAGGAGACGGTGGCGGCGGTGGAGGACGCCTCCTAGGTGGCTGGTGCCGAACAGGGCATCACGATGGTCACCGGGCCGGCGA
>JAQBPI010000101.1 GCA_028287605.1 Chloroflexota bacterium | reverse complement strand
GCGCATCGCCGCGGCCGCCCTCGAGCTGCCCGGCGGCGACGGCACCACGCCGCCGCCGCCCGGACCGGAGCAGGGCCGGGTGTCCGGCCACCAGCCCCGCGGGCCGGCCTTCATCGAGACCGGGGTCGAGCTGCGGTTCGTGCGCGGCTCGATGCGCCCCGACGGGCCGGCCACGGTATGGGTGCGGCTGCTCCGAGCGGTGGTGGAGGGAGAGGAGCCCTCGCCGCTGATGCGCGTCGCCGCCGCCGCCGACTTCGGCAACGGGGTCAGCTCGGTGCTGAGCTGGGAGAGCTCGCTCTTCATCAACCCGGAGCTGACGGTGTACACGCACCGCCCGCCCGCCGGCGAGTGGATCTGCCTGGACGCCCGCAGCGAGCTCAGCCCGGCCGGCGTCGGGGTCGCCCACAGCGTGCTCGGCGACACCCGCGGCTCGATCGGCCACGCCCTCCAGGCGCTGCTCGTCGACCGCCGCTGAACCGGGCCGCCGACGGCCTGACAGCCGTCCTTCGGCGAAACTAGGGCGAATCACACATGGGCGGGCCGGCGGGAATCGCCTAGAGTTTCCACATGGAGCGTTGCCGTCCGACGTGCCCGGCGCCGGGCGTGGGTGGCGCCGGTTGACCGATCCGGATCCGCCCGGCGGTGCCGCCGTCCGCATCCGCGGCCTCGAGCACGAGTACGGACGGGGCGCCCGCCGCCTCCCGGTGCTCCGCGGCGTCGACCTCGACATCGAGGCCGGCGATCACATCGCCCTCACCGGGCCCTCGGGGGCGGGGAAGAGCACCCTGCTCTCGCTCGTCGGGGGCCTGGAGCGGTCCCAGCGCGGGGAGCTGCGGGTGGACGGGCAGGAGCTGTCCCGGCTGCGCGGTGACGCCCTGAGCGGCTACCGCCGGCGCACCGTCGGCTTCGTGTTCCAGCACTTCGGGCTGGTCCAGGTGCTCACCGCCCGAGAGAACCTCGAGCTCGCCCTCACCCTGTCCGGGGTGCCGCGGCGGGCGCGCACCGTCCGCGCCGAGATGCTGCTCGACCAGGTCGGTCTCCGCGACCGGGCCGGCCACCGCCCCGCCCAGCTCAGCGGCGGCGAGCAGCAGCGGGTGGCCATCGCCCGGGCGCTCGCCCACCGGCCCCGGCTGCTGCTCGCCGACGAGCCCACCGGCAACCTGGACGAGGAGGCCTCGGCGAGGGTGCTGGATCTGCTCGACGCGCTGCGGGCGGAGAGCGGCTGCACCCTGGTGGTGGTCACCCACAACCCGGCGGTGGCCGCCCGCGCCCCCCGGAGGGCCCGGCTCGCCGCGGGTCTGGTGCGGGCGTGACCCACCGGGACGCGCTGGTGCTCGCCCTGCGGAGCCTGGTCCGGCGGCCGCTGCGCAGCGCCCTGACCGTCGCCGCGGTCGCCCTCGGCACCGGCCTGCTGGTGGCGCTCACCGCCATCGCCGGCACCGCAGACAGCCGGATCATCAACGAGCTCGGCAGGGGCGGCCCCGCGTCGGCGATCAGGGTCGTCGCCGCCGAGCCCGACCCCTCGGCCCCGGACACCGACCAGCTGCGCACCGGGAGGCCCCGCGACCTCGACGAGGCGGCGGTCCGCGCCATCCGCCGCGCCCCCGACGTCACCTCCGTGCAGGGGGTGCTGCAGACCCCGGTGGAGGTCATCCCGCTGCCGCCGCTCCGCGGCCTGCGCGCCGGCGCCGGCGGCAGCCAGCGGCCCACCGCCTTCGAGGACAACCTGATCGGCGCCGACCTCGGCCGTCCCCGCAACCTGCCGGTCACCCTGCTCGCCGGCCGCCTGCCGGCCACCCACTCGCTCACCGAGGTGACGGTGACCCTGGGCTACCTCGACCGTCTCACCATCGACGTCGACCGGCCCGAGGCCGTGCTGGGCACGGAGGTCGAGTTCGGCGCCCCCCAGGTCGAGAACGGCAGCACGGTGCGCCTTCGCGGCCGCTGGTTCCGGGCGCGGGTGGTCGGCGTGGTCGCCCAGCAGATCGGCGACGGCGACTTCCTCGTCCCCCTCGACCAGACCCGGCTGGCGCGCACCTGGGAGCTCGGCGGCGGCCAGGACCCGGACGGGAACCGCCTCCCCACCTCGCCGTACAGCGGGCTGATCGTGGTCGCCTCCACCCTCGACCAGGTGCACACCGTCCGCGCCTCGATCACCGTGCTCGGCTACGCCACCAGCGCCCCCGAGCACCTGGTGGCCTCGGTCCTCAAGTACCTCCACGTCGTCGACATCGTGCTCGGCGGCATCGGCACCGTCGCCCTGGTGATCGCGGTGCTGGGCATCGCCAACGCCCTGTTCGCCGCGGTGCGCGAGCGCCATCGCGAGATCGGCGTGCTCAAGGCGATCGGCGCCCGCGACCGCGACGTGCTGCGCTGGTTCGAGCTCGAGGCGCTGCTGGTGGGCGCCACCGGCGGGCTCCTGGGCGGCGCCCTGGGGCTGTGCGTCGCCGCGGTGGTCGGCGGGGTGGTCAACGGCTACCTGGTCGCCCAGGGGCTCGAGGGCATCGACCTGGGCAGCATCCCGTGGGCGCTCGGCCTGCTCGGCATGGGCGGGAGCATGGC
>JAQBPI010000129.1 GCA_028287605.1 Chloroflexota bacterium | reverse complement strand
CCGCCGGCCAGGACCACGCCGATCACCCGGCCGGCTGCGTCGAGCACCGGGGCGCCGTCCTCGGAGGGGTCGGCGGTGGCGTCCACGGTGGTGACGTCGACCACCGTGCCCCCGGCCACCCCCGCGGCGGCGGCGGGCACCACCCGCCCGGTCGAGCTGATCTGGCCGGTGGTGACGCTGGTGGTGGCGAAGGGGGGGGACCCCACGGTGATGGCGAGGTCGCCCGGGCGCGGCGCCTGCCCGTCGGCGCTGGCGAAGGGGAGCGGCGTGAGCGCCTTCGCGTCCGCCGCCCGGAGCACGGCGAGGCCGTGGATCAGGTCGGTCCCCGCCACCGAGGCGTCGACGGCGTGGCCGTCGGGGAAGGCGATGCGGAGACGGGTGGCGCCGCTCAGCGCGTGGGCGCTGGTGACCACCAGGCCGTCGGCGCTGGCCACGAAGCCCACCGCGAACCCCGCGGGCCGCCCCGCCAGGTCGGCGGGGGTCAGCGGCTGGGTGAGGATCTTCACCACCGACGGCGCCGCGGTGGCGGCGATGCTCTGGTACGAGGGGGAGACCGGGCCCCCGCTGAACTGTGGCGACTGGGTGACGATGCGCTCCACCGGCCCCAGCCGCTGGTAGAGCCCCCAGGCCGCGGCGGCGCCGCCGGCCAGGCCGACGCAGGCGCTGAGCAGCACCACGGCGAGCATCGGCGGGTGGCGGCGGGGGCGGCTCTCGCCCACGGGGAGGACGATCGGCTGGGGGGTGCCTCCCTCGGCGGCGCCGGGCAGGCTGTCTTCCACCATCGTCACCGGTGCGGTGCCCCTCCCTCCGCGCGCGAGCGGCGCTTCGCCAGGTAGCGGGCGATCCCGGCGGCGTTGCCGTGGACGCCGTTGAGCAGCTCCATCCGCGCCCGGATCGCCTCGTCGAGCTCGCCGGGCGGGGGGACGAAGGCCGACTCGAAGGCGGTGGCGATCTCCTCGACGCCCGCGTCCGGCGATTCGCGGGTGACCCGCTCGGCGAGCTCGACCCAGCGATGGAGGGTCTCCTCGGCCTCGGCGAGGCCGGCGGCGGCGTCGGGCAGCGGGCCGTAGTGGGTGAGCACCACCTGCCGGGGCCGGAGCGCGACGTACTTGTGGAGCGAGCCCACCGAGAGCTCGAGGTCGAAGTCGGGTGGCGGCACCGCCGGGCGCAGCGACGGCTGCCCGGGCAGCATCACCCCGACGGAGTCGCCGACCAGCAGGGTGCCGGAGTCCTCGTCGAGCACCGCCTGGTGGTGCTTGGCGTGCCCCGGCGACTCGACCATGGTGAGATGGCGGCCACCTCCGAGGTCGATGCGCAGGCCGTCGCCGGCGGCGAGGATCCGCTCCTGCGGCACCGGGAGCATCCGCCCGTAGAGCGAGTCGAGCAGCCCGCCGTAGACCCGGGCGGCGCTGTCGACCAGCCGCGTGGGGTCGACGAGGTGGCGCGCCCCCTGCTCATGGACCACCACCGTCGCCGACGGGAAGTCGGCGGCGAGGTCACCGACGGCGCCGGCGTGGTCGAGATGGACGTGGGTGAGCACGATCCAGGCCAGGCCGTCCGGCCCCAGTCCCAGCTCGCGGAGGTGGCGGCGCACCGTCTCGGTGCTGGTCCGCGCCCCGGTCTCGACCAGGGCGGGCCGCGGCCCCTCCACCAGGAAACCGGCGGTGAGGCTGTCCTGGCCTCCGAGCAGGGTGTCGATCTGCCGGATGCCGGGGGCGATCATCACGCTCTCGGGCATGTCTCTCCTGTCGGCGCGGATGCGCCGCTGGGGGCGTCCCCCGGGCCACCGGCTCCCCCGTCGCCCGAGAGGGTACCGAACCGGGTTCAGTGGGGGCTGGGGCTCACCGCCGGGCTCGCCGAGGCGGAGGGGCCGGGCACCACGTTGGCGCCCGAGCCGAGCATCTGGCGGAGCTTCTCCAGGTCCTTCTGCACCGCGTCCTGCTCCTTGCCGTAGGTGACGTAGTCGCCCCTGGCGATCGCCTGCTGGGCGTTGGTGTTGTGCTGGATCAGGTCGTTCACGATGGCCAGCACCTGCGGCGGCAGGGTCACGCCGGTGCCGCCGGGCGGCGGCGGCGCCGAGACGCCCGGCGACGGGCTGGCGCTCGAGGGGGCGCCCAGGCCGGGGAGGGGGATGGGCTGGCCGAAGAGGTTCTGCAGCGCGTCGGGGAGGTTGGTGCCCTGGGCGATCCGCGACTGGGTGCCGACGATGACGTAGCGGAGCTGGGGGAAGCTGCCCCCCGCGGCCTGCACGTAGAGGGGGCGCACGTACAGGAACGAGTGGTTGTTGAAGGGCAGGACGATCACGTTGCCGAGGAAGACCGACGAGCCGCCCTGGCTCAGCAGGCTGATCTCCGGGCTGATGACCGGGTCGGTGTTGATGTTGTTGTCGAACTGCAGCGGGCCGAGCACGTTGTCGGCGTTGTTGAGCCGGATGGCGACCAGCTTCGGCACGCCACTGCTGTAGTCGCAGCGCGCCGCCACCAGCGCGGTCATCACGTTGCTGCCGGCGCCGCCGCCGCCGCTCTGGGCCGGCGAGAAGGCCTGGAGCAGCACGAACGAGGCGCCCTTGTCGCCGGGGAGGGTGAGCTCCACGTAGTAGGGCTGGGTGTCCTGGGTGTTGCCGCTGAGGATCTCCTGGGCGACCCGGAAGAGGTCGCTGCGGTTGAAGAGCACGTCGGGGTCGGTGATGTGCACCGACCCGTAGGCCTGCGCCTGCGCCTTGAAGAGGTCCTCCGGGTAGCGCAGGTGGTTGCGCAGCGACTCGGGCATGCGGGCGAGCGGCTGGAACAGGCCGGGGTAGATGTCGCTGTAGGTGGCGGTGAGCGGCTCCGAGGGGTCGACCGCGTAGAGGGTGGTCTGACAGGTGCGAGCGTCGACCACCGCCTTGACCGCGTTGCGCATGTAGGAGGTGCCGTCGGCCTGACGGAAGGCCTCCGGGAAGCGGTCGCTGGCCACGTAGGCGTCGGCGACCAGCTGGAGGTGCCCGCTGGCGGGGTCGGCGACCACGTAGGGGTCGCCGTCGAGCCGCAGGAAGGGGGCCAGCTGGCCGACGCGGTCGCGCACCTCGCGGTGGAGCAGCACGCGGCTCTCGGGGGTGATCGCCGAGGTGAGGAAGAGGTCGAAGCCCTTGAACGCGCTCAGCGAGATCGCCAGGCGGTCGAGCGCACCGGGATTCTGGATGCCGCCGGGGAGGTTGCCGTACCGAGTGGACTGGTCACCGTTCTGCGACGGGTAGTCGAACTCCTTCTGGGTGGTGTTCACCACCACCGGCTGGGTGGTCGCCAGCCCGCAGTACAGCCGCGGGTCCTTCACCGCCAGGTCGGGCGGGGCGTCCGGCGCCACCAGCTCGAGGGGCTGGTGGCCGGCGAGGATGTCGGGCTTGCCCTCGGCACCGACCCGGTTCACCGACACCGCGGTGATCCCGTACCCGTGGGTGTAGATGAAGCTGCGGTTGACGAAGGAGCCGGCGGGGATGTCCGCCTCGGCGACCTCGCGGGAGGAGAGCATCACCTCGGTCTCGCCGGTGGGCGACGGGTAGCGGTCGACGGTGATCGAGGGGAAGGTCTGGTAGCTGCGGCTGCGGTCGATCTGGTTGAAGACCTCCTGCAGCACGCGGTAGTCCTGGATGCGGATGTTCTTGGTCGTGCCCGCGTCGGCCACCAGGTCGGCCACCGTCGGCGGCTGGGGCGGGCTGCCCGGAGGGGTGCCGAACTGGGTGGTGACCACGTTGTGGTCGGGCTCCAGCCCCCAGGCACTGCGGCTGGTGCTGAGGAAGTCGGCGATCGAGGGGCGCTGGGCGGTGAGCGCATTGGGGTTCACCGAGGTGGCCCGGTAGATCGCGGTGGGCACCCCCTGGGCCACCCCGGCGAGCAGCAGCCAGCCGGCGAGCAGCCCGCCGAGCGCCGCCGCCGCCCGGTAGGCGGAGGCGCGGCGGAGCGTCGCCAGCACGAGGACCGTGACCAGGGCGAAGACCAGGGCGATCCACTGCAGCGCGCCGAGCACCGGGCGGAGCACGTTCCGCTCGACCGCGTCGAGGCCGATGAAGGTTCCGTGATCGCTGGTGGCGAGGTGGAAGACGCCGTAGTGGGCGCCGAGCGCCGCCAGCACGAAGATCGCGGCCAGCACCACGCCGGCGTGGCGCACGGCGGCGGCCATGCCGTCCTGCGGGGTGCGCCCCACCGGCGGCCGCAGCGGCATCGGCACCTCCTCCGGGGCGGTCTCGACGGCGACGCAGAGGGCGGCCAGGCCGATGGCGCCGAGCAGCCCGAGGACCGCCGCGCCCCAGGCGATCGCCTGGAGGTCATCGAGCACCGGCAGGGTGAAGACGAAGAACGAGTAGTCGCGGTGGAAGACCGGGTCGGTGACGCCGAAGTCGTGGTGGTGCTGCCAGAGGAGGGCGTCGTCCCACTGGCCGGCGAGCCACGCCCCGGCGACGATCCCCGCCACCACCGCGAGTGCGATCCCCGCAAACACGGCGACCCGTCCGCCGGAGCGGTCGAGCGAGCCCGCCGCGGCGGCGAAGCCGGGGATGTTGAGCGCCACCAGGGCGCCGCACAGGAGGAAGCCGATGATGAAGAGGACGACCTTGGCGAGCAGCGGCGTCCAGAAGACGTTGGTGTGGTCGAGGTTGCCCAGGAAGAGGTACTGCACGCGCAGGTCGACCAGCGAGAAGGCGACCACCAGCACGACGATGAGCACCGCCGCGATGGCGATGAGGATCCGCCGCCGCCGGGGCATCAGCGGTCCGCTCCGCACCACGCGGGGCCTGCGGCCCGGTGGCTGCTTGCGGAAGAGGTCGGCTGGATCGAAACCGAAGTCGCTCATGCGGTCAGCGGCGCAGTGTAGTCCTCGCGGAGTGCGCCCGGGATGAACTCAGCGGCGCTGGAGCAGGAGCCGGATGTCGAAGGGTTCGCGGCGGCGCCTCACCCTGCGGGTGGCGACCTCGGGCCGGACCTGGAGCATGTACGGCTCCTGGTGCCGGAGCACCTCCTCGATCGCGTCGGCGATGAGCATCCCGGGATGGACGGTGGGGACGCGGTCGGCCACCAGCTCCGCGATCTTCTCGTTGACCTTGGTCATGTCGAGCTCGTGGGCCTGCTCGAGCACGTTCAGGCAGTCGTCGAGGCGGCGCAGACGGATCCGCCGCTCCGCGTCCTCGGGGCCGATCGGCACGGGCTGGGTCATGGCCGGAGAAAATAGCGCATCGGAGCGCCCATCGAGGCGGTCACCCCTTCCCTCTCGTGGCGGGCGGCGGCTAGGCCCGGGCCGGCGCCGCACCGGCACGCACGCCGGTGATCTCGGTAACCGCCTGCGGCGACGGCTGCCGGGCGAGGGCCTCGATGACGGGCGACGCCCAGAGCGCGACCTCGCCGGCGGCGGCGGTGGCGGTGTCGATCGGACCGCCAGGCGAGACCCGGGTCTCACCTGCAAGCAGCTCGGCGACCAGCATCAGCACCATACGACTCTCCCGGTGAGGGCGCTGCGGCACCCCGGGGTGGTCGGCGACCGGTCCGATGATACCCGAGGCTCGTCCTGACCGCTTCGGGCTCTCTGGGCTGACCCTCCTGTCTCAGACCGCGGCGGCGGCCGGCGCCGAGCCGCGGGGGCGG
>JAQBPI010000063.1 GCA_028287605.1 Chloroflexota bacterium | reverse complement strand
GGCGAGGTGTGGGCGGCCACCGCGCGCCGCGAGCCGGCGGTGGCGGCGGCCGACCCGTGGCCCGACCGGCTCGATCCCGACGACTACTACGGGGCCCTGCCGGACAGCGCCCGCGACCTCTTCTCGGAGTGGCGGCGGGAGCGCGAGGGGGCCTCCGCGAGGGCGCTGGAGGAGGGCGGCGGGCCGAGCTGAGCGAGCCCGTCATCGGTCCGGCCCTGGTATCCTCGGTCGAGGCGCCGCACTGCGCGGCCCGGACCAGGCGGTCCGGCGAGCGCTGCGCGGCCCACCTCCCAGCGTGTTCTCGCAGCGTCTCCCGCTGACCGAGGCCGTCCCATCGTGGTCGGGAACACGTCTGGGTACCGGACCGAGGTCAGCACGTCCCGGAGGACAGCCTCAGTGCCCGAAGGCCGCATCAAGAAGATCATCCACGACCGCGGGTTCGGCTTCGTCCGCGCCGATGACGGCAACGAGGTGTTCTTCCATCGCACCGAGCTCAGCACCGTCGACTTCGACGCCCTCCAGGAGGGTCAGGCGGTGACGTTCGACGTCGTCAACAGCCCCAAGGGCCCGCGCGCCCGCAACATGAAGCAGACCGAGACGGCCTGAGCCGGCGCGGAGCCGGACCGGGGTCACCCCCGGCTCCGGCTCCCGCAGCGCTCGCGCGCGTCAGCGCTCGGAGCCCGACGGCTCCGGTGACGGTGGCCGGAGCTCCCGCATCCGGCTCAGGGCTGCCTCCACCCGGCCGGCGTCGGCGCCGCGGGCGCGGGTCACCAGCTCCCGTGGAGCGCGTCAGCGCTCGGAGCCCGACGGCTCCGGTGACGGTGGCCGGAGCTCTCGCATCCGGCTCAGGGCGGCCTCCACCCGGCCGGCGTCGGCGCCGCGGACGCGGATCACCAGCTCCCGTGGAGCGCGTCAGCGCTCGGAGCCCGACGGCTCCGGTGACGGTGGCCGGAGCTCTCGCATCCGGCTCAGGGCTGCCTCGACCCGGCCGGCGTCGGCGCCGCGGACGCGGATCACGAGCTCCCTGGTCTCGGTCTGTGGATAGGATCCGATCAGCACGTCGGGGAACTCGGTCTCCAGCCGGCGCATCGGCTCGAAGAACTCCGCCTCGACGGCGTGGCGGTAGCGGAGCTCGACGACGACGGGGGCGGAGCCGCCCCGGAAGAAGACCGGCAGCATCTCCTCGGAGAAGATGCGCTTCAGCTCGCGGGGCACGCCGGGCAGGGCCAGAAGCCAGCGCTCCGGCCCGCCGGCGGCGGGGAGGGGATAGGCGAGCCCCGGCGCCATGCCGCTGCGGTTGGTGAGCACGGTGGCGCCCCGGGGCACCACCGTCATCCTCCGGTTCGGCTCGGTCATCCGGTTGCTCTCGATCCAGCCGGCGGCGTGGATCCGGTCGACCACGCGCTGGACGTGCGCCTCGGCGTCGGGGTGCACCTCCAGGGGCTGCTCGAGCGCGGTGGCGAGAGCCTCGAGGGTCCGGTCGTCGGGGGTGGGACCGAGCCCGCCGCAGACCAGCACCCGGGCGACCGCGGGATCGGCGGCGGCGGCGCGCACCGCCTCGACGATCGGCGGGGAGCTGTCCGGAACCACCGCGATGCGCACGCAGGGAAACCCCGCCTCGCGCAGCTGCCCGGCCAGCCAGTGGGAGTTGGTGTCGAGGGTGAAGCCGCCCAGGATCTCGTCGCCCACGGCGACGATGACGGTGCCCGACGGGCTGTCTGCCATGGCTCGGAACGGTAGCAGCGGGCCCGGATGCCTCGGCGCGATCGGCACTGCCCAGCGGTTACAATCCCCCGGTTCGCGTCCGCTATTCCCTCTCTGCGGTCGCCGATGCCCATGAGGTGCCCATGACGGTCGACGTTCTCGTGCCCATCGCGCTGGCCGGTGGGCTGGCCCTCCTCTATGCCATCTACCTCATCTTCTGGGTGCTGAAGCAGCCCGAGGGCAACGAGCGGATGCGCGAGATCGCGCAGGCCATCCAGGAGGGCGCGCAGGCATACCTCAACCGGCAGTACACGATCATCGCGGGCATCGGCGCGGTCATCGCCGTGTTCCTGGGCCTCGCCCTCGGGATCAAGACGGCGGTGCTCTTCGTGCTCGGCGCGGTGCTCAGCGGTGCCGCCGGCTACGTGGGCATGAACATCTCGGTGCGCTCCAACCTGCGCACCGCCGAGGCGGCCCGGGGCGGCATCCAGCCGGCGCTGCGCATGGCCTATCGCGGCGGCGCGGTCACCGGCTTCTTCGTGGTCGGCTTCGGGCTCATCGGCGTGGTCCTCGCCTACGGGCTCTTCAAGGACTTCGCCGCCCTCACCGGCTTCGCCTTCGGCGCCTCGCTGATCTCCGTCTTCGCGCGCCTCGGAGGCGGCATCTACACCAAGGCGGCCGACGTCGGCGCCGACCTGGTGGGCAAGGTGGAGGCGGGCATCCCCGAGGACGACCCCCGCAATCCCGCGGTCATCGCGGACAACGTCGGCGACAACGTGGGCGACTGCGCGGGCATGGCCGCCGACCTGTTCGAGACCTATGCGGTGACCGCGGTCGCCACCATGCTGCTCGGCGGCCTGCTCTACAAGACGGCGGGCGGCCCCATCCTCGCCTATGTCATCTACCCGCTGATCCTCGGCGCGATCAGCATCGTCGCCTCGATCATCGGGTCCCAGTTCGTCAAACTGCCGCGCAACGGCTGGATCATGGGGGCGCTCTACAAGGGCCTGGCGGTCTCGGTTCTGGTGGCGGTGGCCCTGTTCGGCGCGGTCACCTACATCCTCCAGCGCAACGGCGACCTGCAGAGCAGCGTGCTCGGTCACGACCCGGTCAACCTGTTCTGGTGCGCGGTGATCGGGGTGATCGCCACGGTGCTGCTGGTGGCGGTCACCGAGTTCTTCACCGGGTCGCAGTTCTGGCCGGTGAAGACCATTGCCGCCGCCTCGCAGACCGGCCACGCCACCAACATCATCGCCGGGCTCGCCATCGGGATGGAGGGCACCGCGATCCCGGTGCTGATCATCGGCGTCTCCATCCTCGCCTCGGCGTCCCTGGCGGGCCTCTACGGCATCGGCATCGCGGCGATGGCGATGCTGAGCATGACCGGCATCATCGTGGCCATCGACTCCTACGGGCCGATCACCGACAACGCCGGCGGCATCGCCGAGATGGCGAACATGCCCGAGTCGGTGCGCAACGTCACCGACCCGCTCGACTCCGTCGGCAACACCACCAAGGCGGTCACCAAGGGCTACGCGATCGGCTCCGCCGGGCTCGCCGCCCTGGTGCTCTTCGCCAGCTACACCGACGTGCTCGCGAACCACGGCAACGGCCGGGTGTTCGACTTCAGCCTCACCGCTCCCACGGTCATCGTCGGCCTGTTCCTCGGCGGCATCATGCCCTTCCTCTTCGGGGCGCTCTGCATGCTCGCGGTGGGCCGCGCCGCCGGCGGGGTGGTGGTCGAGGTGCGCCGCCAGTTCAGGGAGATCCCGGGGATCATGGAGGGTACCTCCCGGCCGGAGTACGGGAAGTGCGTCGCCCTGGTCACCGCGGCGGCGCAGAAGGAGATGATCATCCCGGGGCTGCTGCCGGTGCTCGCCCCGCTCCTGGTCGGCTTCCTGCTGGGGCCGGAGGCGCTGGGCGCGATGCTGCTCGGGACCATCGTCGTGGGCATCTTCGTGGCCCTGCAGATGACCACCGGCGGCGGTGCCTGGGACAACGCCAAGAAGTACATCGAGGACGGCCACTACGGCGGCAAGGGCACCGACGCCCACGCGGCGGCGGTGACCGGTGACACCGTCGGCGATCCCTGCAAGGACACCGCCGGACCGGCCATCAACCCCATGATCAAGGTCATGAACATCATCGCCATCCTGATGGCGCCGACGGTGGCGCTCCACCACGTCTTCTTCTGAGCAGCGGGACACCGGTGGATTCGGCATGGCTGCCCGGCTCGGCTACGTGGTCCGTTTCGTCGGCTCCCTCGGGCCCGCCGTCGACTTCTACGGCGGCGTCCTCGGGCTGACGCTCACCAAGCGCACCGAGCACTGGGCGCAGTTCGACTGCGGCTCGGTGCGCCTCGGCCTCTACGAGCGCGCCGCGATGGCCGCGGTGCTGGGCGTCGAGGAGGAGTCGCTGGGCCACCCCCCGGGGGCGGTCGAGCTCGCCTTCGAGGTGGAGGACGTCGACAGCGCCCACGCCGCCGCCGTCGCCGCCGGGGCGCCCAGCTTCCAGGCCCCCGCCGACCGCTACTGGGGAGAGCGCACCGCCTACGTCCTCGACCCCGACGGCGGCCTCGTCGAGCTGCTCAGCAGGGTGCGGCGCTGATCCCGTGGACGAGTACCAGATCGAGATCCGCCAGCTCCGCCGCACCCTGGCGAAGCTCAAGGCCGAGAAGGCCCGCGAGGAGCTGATCGAGGAGTACGAGGTCGAGCTGCGCATCCTCGTCGCCCTGTACCAGGCCGCCACCGAGACGTTGGAGCGTGGCTACGCCGACCCCGCCCTCCCCAAGGCGCTCGCGGAGGTCGGGTTCGGCGACTGGACGCTGACCAACGTCTACTCGTTCGTCTACGAGGCGGCCATGGACGCCGAGCCCGACGGCCGGGACCTGGCCAACGTGATCACGCACACGGATTATGGGGCGTCGTTGCTGGCTGAGGAGTAGAGCGGGGCGCTCTGCCGCCGGTGGTGATGCTCGGCCGATCTGCGGCCGGGTGGAGATGCCCGGCAGTTCCGCCGCCGGTCGAGATTCGCGTTTGACCGCTCTGCCGCCGGTTGAGATTCGCGGCGGACCGCTCTGCCGCCGGTTTTTACAGGGGGGAGGCTGACGCCTCCCCCCGTTTAGCGCAAGACATCGTGCGCTGGCGCGCCCGATGCCGGCGCTGCCCCCCTCCACGCCGGCACTCGCCGGCGACGCGCGCTTCGCGCGCTTGTCGTGACGGGGCCTCCGGTAGAGGGACCACGAGCAACGCACGGCGTTGCTCACATTGGACCGTCCGAGCGGCTTCACGGGTGGGTGCTTGAACCCCGCATGGGCATCACGACCTTCCCGGCGGCGCCTCGCTGCGCCGCCGCCTCCGCGGATCGTCCGGGTTTCCAAGAGGAACGCGCAGCGTTCCTCGCGTCGTACCTCGGCCGGTGGAGGAGCAAATTGCGAGCGCGACGCGCGCGCCGCCGGCGAGTGCCGGCGAGGGGGGGCAGGAGCCGGCATCGGGCGCGCCAGCGCACGATGTCTTGCGACTGAGCGGGGGGGACGCAGTCCCCCCCGTCCAAACCGGCGGCAGAGCGGGCCCCCGCGAATCGCTACCGGCGGCAGAGCGGCCCACGCGAATCTCGACCGGCGGCAGAACTGCCGGGCATCTCCACCGGCGACAGAACCGCTGCGCCACTCGACCGGCGGGAGAGCGGCCGGACGCACCACCAAACCTGTGCAACAACGGCCGTGCACCGACAACCCGTGACACAACGGCCGGAGCCTTACCCCGTCTCGGCGATGTGCCCGTCCAGGCGGTGGAGCACCTCGGCGGGGCTGGCCACCTCGCGGGGGTTGGGGGCGGCAGCGCCCGCCGACGGGGGCAGCGCCCAGGTGGCGCGCCACACCGTCATCCCGCAGTGGCGGCCGGCGTCGACGTCGACGTCGCGGTCGCCGATGTAGACGGCGCGGATGGGCCGCACCCCGAGGCGGCGACAGGCGAGCAGCAGCCCCTCGGGATCGGGCTTGGGGCGGCTGACGCAATCGAGGCCGACCACGGTCTCGAAGTGGCCGCTCAGCCCGCAGGCCTGGAGTCCCCACTCCAGCGGCTCGAGCCGGCGGGAGGAGACCACGGCGAGGCGGACCCGGCGGCGGCCCAGGGCGGCGAGCACCCCGGGGATGCCGCGGAACGTGGTCGGGCTGACGCGCCGGTCGAAGAGGGGCAGGACCTCGTCGGCCCGCCCCGGCCAGGCCATCTCCAGCCGCTCGAGGATGGGACGCCCCTCGGCGGCCCAGAAGACCTCGGCGCCTGCGGCGGCGCCGGGATCGCCGGCGACCAGTTCGGCGACCGCGGCCTCGTCCGCGCCGCGGGTGTCGACGAGCGTGCCGTCGTAGTCCCAGATGACGGCGTCGACGGGAGGGGTGGAGCGGGTGCGGGATGGGTTCTTCACGGCGTCGGAGGAGTCGATGATGCGGGATTGGCTCTGGCCCGCAAGGGAGAGAACTGGCGCCACCCGGAAAACGTGCGCCCGAGCCGCCGGACTCAGCGGAAGAGCAGCACCGCCGCGATCGCTCCGGCGGCGACGGGCGCTCCGAGGCACACCGCGAGCGCGGGCAGGGGGTCGTCGGCCGGGGGCCACCAGGCGCGGGGCAGGGGACGGCCCACCGG
>JAQBPI010000009.1 GCA_028287605.1 Chloroflexota bacterium | reverse complement strand
CCGCCCGCCGCGGCCGCCCCTCCCCCGGCCCCCACTCCGGTCGCCGCCGCGCCCGCAGACGGCGACACCCTGGTGCCGCTCACCCCGATGCGCAGGGCCATCGCCGAGCACATGACCCGCAGCGTCCAGACCTCGCCCCATGCGTGGGTGATGGTCGAGGTGGACATGAGCGCGGTCGCCGGCGTGCGCCAGCGCAACCGTGCAGCCTTCGAGAAGAGCACCGGCACGAAGCTCACCTTCCTGCCCTTCGTCGCCCAGGCGGTGATCGGCGCCCTCCGCCGTCACCCCACCCTCAACGCCACCTGGAGCCCCGAGGGCATCGTGCTCAAGCGCGACATCAACCTCGGCATCGCGATGGCGCTGGAGGACGGCCTGGTCGTCCCCGTGATCCGGAACGCCGACCGGCTCAGCATCGCCGGCCTCGCCGAGGCGGCGAAGGCCCTGGGAGAGCGAGCTCAGGCCGGCCGGCTGCGCCTGGAGGACATCCAGGGCGGCACGTTCACGCTCAACAATGCGGGCGCCCTGGGAACCCTGATGTCCCAGCCGATCATCAACCAACCACAGGCCGCGATCCTCGCCATGGACGCGATCGTCAAGCGCCCCGTGGTCGTGGCTGGCGACGCCATCGCGGTGCGGCCGATGATGAACCTCTGCATCTCGTTCGACCACCGCATCAACGACGGGCTGCAGGCCACGCGCTTCATCTCCACGGTGCGCGACAGCCTGCAGGCGATGGACGACCGGGTGCTCGGCTGACGGAGGTGACCACCGGGCGCGTCGATCCTCCCCGCCAGGCGGACGAGCGCTCCATGCTCGAGGCCTGGCTCGACTGGCAACGCGCCACCCTGGCGATGAAGTGCGAGGGCCTCGGCGACGAGCAGCTGCGCCGCCGCGCAGTTCCGCCCTCGACGCTCTCGCTCCTGGGACTGGTGCGGCACATGGCCGAGGTCGAGCGGGGCTGGTTCCGGCGCACCCTCGCGGGGGAGGAGGCGCCGGCCCTCTACTACTCGGAGGCCGATCCCGACGGCGACTTCGACAATGTCGACACCGCCGACCCCGAGGAGGCCTTCGACGCGTGGCGGCGGGAGTGCGGTCGCGCCGCCGAGCTGATCGCGGGCGTGGGCTCCCTCGACCAGGAGGCGGCGCGGCGCGGCCGCGACGGCGCGGTCATCTCGGTGCGCTGGATCCTGGTGCACATGATCGAGGAATACGCCAGGCACAACGGCCACGCCGACCTGCTGCGCCAGCGCATCGACGGCGCCACCGGTGAGTGAGCGTCCGGATGAGATGGCCAGGTCGCCACGGAAGCTGAGTGCGGGGTCCACTCCGCGACGAGAGATCCAGGGTGCCGGCTCCGTCACCACCTGCGGCACACCAGCGAAGGCAAGCGCGGGTTGGCTCGGCCGAGACGGTCGGTTCCGGCCATGCGCCGAGTGGCAGCACGAGAACTCCGGCGCGAGCATCATCCGCGAGCTGGGCTTCCAGACCGGCGGCATGTCGCCGAAGGACTACCTGATGCTCCGCCGGTACTGGATCGTGGTCTACATCGACGGGTCCACGCTCGGCACCAGCATGCCCTTCAACCAGGCGCAGATGGACACGATGTTCGATGTCGCGCAGGCGCATTCGCTCATGCGCCGTGAGTTGATGGCGGCCCTGGCACACGGATGTGCCACCACCAAGGCCGAGCTGTACGGGCGCGTTCCAGCATCGGTGACTTGACACGGGCGGACGGTCCGGGGTATCTGATGCCGTCCGGACGTGGCGCCGGGCGGGGGGTGGAGGGAGCGACGATGATCGCCAGGATTTCCCGTGGAAACTGGGGCCAGGACCGTGACGCCGCGCTGCACGACGCTCGTGAGCGCATGCTGCCGGCGCTGCAGGCCCGCGAGGGATACCGGGGGCTGATGGTGGTGGAGGACTCCGCCGCCGCGGAGATCATCCTCACCACCTACTGGTCCACCGCGGCGGAGATGTCCGCCGCCGAGGCGGAGGTGGCCCGCCTCTGCGCCGAGGTCCTCGGCGCGGGTGACCCGCAGGTCGACCATCACCTGGTGGCGGTGTCGGTGGGCGCGCATGCGGCCACCGAGGGCAGCTGGGTGCGGGTTCTCGACGCCACCGTCGACAACGACGGGATGGCGACCGCGATCGCGCACTTCCGCGAGCGGGTGGTGGGCGCCCTCGCCAGGACGCCGGGCTTCCTCAGCGGGGTGCTGTTCGCCGATCCCACCAACGCGCGCACCATGGTGGCGACCGCCTGGGACACCGGCGAGCACATGCTGCTCTCGGCGAGCCGCCTGGCGCCGCTGCGCGAGGAGTCCCGGGAGTTCGGGATGCGCATCCGCCGCGTCTGGAACGCCCGGCTGCTGCTGGCCGACCTGCGCGCGGGGGTGCCGGTGACGACCTGAGGATCGACCGGGGCACCGCCTCGCGGGCCTAGGGCCGGCAGAGCACCTCGCCGTGGACCACCGTGAACCAGCCGTCGTGGGCCGCCGCCCACCGCCGCCAGGCGGCGGCGATCGCCGCGAGCTCGTCGTCGGAGGCCAGCCCCTGGGCGCGCAGCTGCTCGGCGAGCGCCGAGGCGGTGATCCGGTCGGCCCAGAGGCCGCCCCACCAGTCGCGCTCCTCGGGGGTCGCGTGGCACCAGACCGAGGCCGAGGGCACCACCTCCGAGAAGCCGGCGGCCTGGGCCCAGCCGAGCAGGTGGCGTCCGGCGTCCGGCTCGCCGCCGTTGGCCTGCGCCGCCCGCCGGTAGAGGTCGAGCCAGCGGTCCAGCAGGGGGTCGGCGGGGTGCCAGGCCATCGACGCGTAGTCGCCGTCGCGCGCGGCGACGACCCCGCCGGGGCGGCAGGCGCGGCGCATCTCCCGCAGCGCCGACACCGGGTCGGAGAGGTGCTGGAGCACCTGGTGGGCGTGGACGGCGTCGAAGCTCGCGTCCTCGACGGGGGGCGCGTAGGCGTCTCCCTCGCGGTACTCGAGGGTGCCGAGGCCGCCGGCATCGCGCCGCGCCGCGGCCAGCACCTCGGCGGAGCGGTCGAGGCCGACCACCCGGCCGGGGGCGACGTGGCGGGCCAGGTCGGCGGTGATCGTCCCCGGGCCGCAGCCGACGTCCAGGAGGTCGGTCCCCGGCCCCAGCCGGTCGAGCACGTAGGCGCAGGAGTTCGCGGCGCTGCGCCAGCGGTGCGAGCGCAGCACGCTCTCGTGGTGGCCGTGGGTGTAGGTCTCGGGCATCAGGCTTGGCGGTAGAGTGTCCCGGCGTCAGCGCGGGGAGGATAACGGAGGAACGCGGTGCCGGCGATCGCCGTCGAGGGCCTGAGGAAGTCGTACGGCGGTGTCGAGGCGGTCCGCGGGCTGAGCTTCGAGGTCGCCGAGGGCGAGGTCTTCGGGCTGCTCGGCCCCAACGGCGCGGGCAAGACCACGGTGGTGGAGATCCTCGAGGGCTACCGCCGCCGCGACGCCGGCAGGGTGTCGGTGCTCGGCGTCGACCCCGCCGCCGGAGGGCGGGGGCTGCGCGCCCGGGTCGGGATCATGCTCCAGGAGTGCGCCATGCCCCGGGCGCTCTCGGTGCGCGAGCTGCTCGAGCTCTACGCCGGCTACTACCCGAGGCCGCGGCCGGCCGGCGAGGTGCTGGAGCTGGTCGGCCTCACCGAGAAGGTGGGGGCGCGGATCAGGACCCTCTCCGGCGGCCAGCAGCGCCGCCTCGACCTCGCCCTGGCGCTGATCGGCGACCCCGAGCTCATCTTCCTCGACGAGCCCACCACCGGCTTCGACCCCTCGGCGCGGCGTGACGCCTGGGAGATCGTGCGCAGCATCCGCACCCTGGGCCGCACCGTGCTGCTCACCACCCACTACATGGACGAGGCGCAGAGCCTGGCCGATCGCATCTGTGTGATCGCCGGCGGGGAGGTGGTCGCCGAGGGCACTCCCGAGACCCTGGGCGGCCGCCAGACCGCGGCGGCACGCATCCGCTTCGTCCTCCCGGGGGGACTCGACCTCGCCGCCCTGCCGATGCCCGCCCGGGCCGACAACGGCAGGGTGGTGGTGGAGACGGCGACCCCGACCCGCACCCTCCACGAGCTCACCGCCTGGGCGGTGGCGCGCGAGCTCGAGCTGCCCGGGCTGGAGGTGCTGCGCCCCTCGCTCGAGGACGTCTACCTCGAGCTGACCAGGACGCCCGCATGAGCGTGCTCATCAGTCTGGGCGGGGTGAGCGCAGGCGGCTCCGCCGCCGGAGCGAGGGGGGGAACACCCCCCTGAGAAAATGAGCGACGCCGCCCTCGTCCTCCGCCAGGTGCGCTTCGAGCAGCGCACCTTCTGGCGCAACCCCGCCAGCGCCTTCTTCGCGTTCGCCTTCCCGGTGATGTTCCTGCTCATCTTCGGCAGCCTCAACAGGGGCGCGCGGATCGAATCGATGGGGAACATCCCGTACAACGCGTACTACGTGCCCGCGCTGATCACCTTCGGGGTCATCGGCGCCTGCATGACCAACATCAGCATGTCGGTCACCATCCGCCGCGACTCCGGGGTGCTGAAGCGGCTGCGCGGCACCCCGCTGCCGCCCTGGGTGTTCATGGCCGGGCTGATCGGCTCCTCGGCCGTGGTCAGCGCCATCCTCTCGGGGCTGCTCACCGCCGCGGGGATGCTGATCTACGGGATCGCCGCGCCCCGCCACCCGGCCATGCTCCTGCTGGTGCTGGTGGTCGGAGGGATGAGCTTCTGCGCGCTCGGCCTCGCCCTCTCCTCGCTGATCCCCAACGCCGAGGCGGCGCCGGCGGTCACCAACGCGGTGGTGCTGCCGCTGCTCTTCATCTCCGGGACCTTCTACCCGCTCGACCCGAGCTCGGTGCTCAGCCGCATCGCCGACTGGTTCCCGATGCGCCACTTCGCGCTGGCCCTCCTCGCCGCCTTCGACCCGCAGGGCAACCAGCCGGGGCTGCCCGCCGCTCACCTGTGGGTGCTGCTGGTCTGGGGGCTCGTGGGGGTGACGATCGCCGTCCGCCGCTTCCAGTGGGAGCCGTGGCGGAGCTGAGGCCGGTGGCGGGTCAGTCCGGCAGGAGGTGGGGGTAGCGCCAGTCGTGCGGCGGGTCGAAGGTCTCCTTGATCGCCCGCAGCGAGACCCAGCGGAGCAGGTTGGCGGCCGAGCCCGCCTTGTCGTTGGTGCCGCTGGCGCGGGCGCCGCCGAAGGGCTGCTGGCCGACCACCGCGCCGGTGGGCTTGTCGTTGACGTAGAAGTTGCCGGCGGCGTTGCGCAGCGCCGCAGCCGCCTGCTCCACGGCGCGCCGGTCGGTGGCGAAGACCGCGCCGGTGAGCGCGTAGGGCGAGGTGGTGTCGACCAGTCGCAGCGTCTCCTCCCAGGCGCCGTCCGGATAGGGATGGACGGTGAGGATGGGGCCGAAGAGCTCGCGTCCCATCAGCTCGTGGCCCGGGTCGTCGGTCTCCAGGATCGTGGGACGCACGAACCAGCCCCGGGACGAGTCGGTCTCGCCGCCGGCGACGAGGCGCAGGTGCGGGTCCTCCCGGGCCGCGGCCAGCGCCGCCTCGTGGGTGGCGAAGGCGCGGTCGTCGATCACCGCCCCGAGAAAGGTCGAGAAGTCGGCGACGTCGCCCATCGGCAGCGACTCGGTGGTTGCGGCGAGGGGCTCGCGCAGCCGCTCCCAGAGGCTGCGGGGCACGTAGGCGCGCGAGGGTGCCGAGCACTTCTGGCCCTGGTACTCGAAGGCGCCGCGCACCAGCGCGGTGCTCAGCGCCTCCGGGTCGGCGGAGGCGTGGGCGACGACGAAGTCCTTGCCGCCGGTCTCGCCGACCAGCCGCGGGTAGGAGCGGTAGCCGTCGATGTTGGCGGCAACCTCCCGCCACATCCAGCGGAACACCCCGGTGGAGCCGGTGAAGTGGATGCCGGCGAGCGCGGGATGGCGCAGCGCCACCGCCGAGATCGGGCCGCCGTCGCCGGTGACCATGTTGATCACCCCGGGCGGCAGCCCCGCCTCCATCAGCAGCTCCATGATCAGCGAGGCGGCGAGCTGCGCGGTGCGCGCCGGCTTCCAGACCACCACGTTGCCCATCAGCGCGGGCGCGGTGGGCAGGTTGCCGGCGATCGAGGTGAAGTTGAAGGGGGTGACGGCGAGCACGAAGCCCTCCAGCGGGCGCAGCTCGACGCGGTTCCAGGCGCCGGCGGGGGAGACCGGCTGGTCGGCCGCCAGCCGCTCGCCGAAGTGGGGGTTGTATCGCCAGAAGTCGATGAGCTCGCAGGCCGCGTCGATCTCGGCCTGGTGGACGCTCTTGCTCTGCCCGAGCATGGTGGCGGCGTTGAGCCGGTCGCGCCAGGGGCCGGCGAGCAGCTCCGCGGCGCGGAGGAAGACGGCGGCGCGGCTCTCCCACGGAGCGGCCGCCCACTCCGCCCGGGCGGCGAGCGCGGCGTCGACGGCGGCGGCGACGTCCGCCTCGGTGGCGTGGCGGCCGGTCCCGAGGACCAGCTCGTGGTCGTGCGGGGCGCGGACGGTGAAGGGCTCGCCGCCGGCCTCGACCTCGCGGCCGCCCACCACCATGGGCAGCGGCCGGGGGCCGGCGGCGAGCGTGCTCAGCGTGGCGCGGAGCGAGCGGCGCTCGACCGACCCCGGGGCGTAGCTGCGGACGGGTTCGTTGCGGGGCGGGGGGATGGGGGCGCTCACGGCGGGATTGTTCCACTCCCGATGTAGAGTGAACCGAGATGGAACCGCTTCCCGTCGTCCCCGCGCCCCGCGTCCCCGACCAGCGCCCGGCCCACCTCCGCCTCCTCCCCGACGGGGTGGATCGGAGGCCGCCGTGGCTCACCGTCCGCCTCCCCGCCGGCGAGGGCTACACCCGCCTCAAGGGGATCATGCGCGGCCTCGAGCTGAACACCGTCTGCGAGGAGGCGCGCTGCCCGAACATCGGCGAGTGCTGGGGCCAGGGCACCGCCACCTTCATGATCCTGGGCGACGTCTGCACCCGGGCCTGCGCCTTCTGCGCGGTGAGGAGCGGCCGCCGCGGCGGCGACGTCGACGCCGACGAGCCGCGCCGGGTGGGGGAGGCGGTGGCGCGGATGCGCCTGCGCCACGCGGTGGTCACCTCGGTCGACCGCGACGACCTCCCCGACTTCGGCGCCGGGCTCTTCGCGGAGACCATCCGGGCGATCCGCGCCGCCTCTCCGGGCACCACCGTCGAGGTGCTCACCCCCGACTTCAACGGCAGCGAGGACTCGCTGCGCACCGTCATGGACGAGGCGCCGGAGATCTTCAACCACAACGTCGAGACCGTCGGCCGCCTCTACCGCCGGGTGCGCCCCAGGGCCGACCTGCTCCAGAGCCTCCGCCTGCTCCAGGCGGGGAAGCGGATGGAGCCGCGCAGCCGCACCAAGTCGGGGCTGATGCTGGGCCTCGGCGAGAGCCTCGACGAGGTGCGCGAGCTGCTCACGATGATGCGGGCGCACGACGTCGAGATCGTCACCATCGGGCAGTACCTGCGGCCCTCGCTGAAGCACCACCCGCTGGTCCGCTTCGTCCCCCCGGAGGAGTTCGACGAGCTCCGCGAGTTCGGCGTCCGCCTCGGGTTCGAGCACGTCGAGTCGGGGCCGCTGGTGCGGAGCAGCTACCACGCCGCCGACCAGGCGGGCTCGGCGCCGGTCGCGGCGGCCGGGGGGTGAGCCCGGGGACGGCTCCCGAGCTCGGCCACGTCTGGCTGGGCACGGTGGGCTACGCCGACGCCTGGGCTCTGCAGCAGCGGCTCGCCCGGGCCCGCGCCGCCGGCGACCTCGACGCCGACTGCGTCCTCCTCCTCGAGCACCCTCCGGTGTTCACCATGGGGCGGAACGGGAGCCCGGAGCACGTCCCCGGCGGCGCCGAGCGGATCCGCTCGCTGGGCGCCGACTACGTCGAGGTCGACCGCGGCGGCTCGGTCACCTTCCACGGGCCCGGGCAGCTGGTCGCCTATCCCATCCTCCGCCTCGCCGAGGTCCTTCCCGTCCCCGGGCACCCCGGGCAGGGCGACGTGCTCCGCTACGTCCGCGCCCTCGAGGAGGCGATGCTCGGCGCCGCGGCGACCGCGGGGGTCACCGCGGGGCTGCGTCCCCCCTACACCGGCGTCTGGGTGGGCGAGGAGAAGCTCGGCGCCATCGGGGTGAAGCTCAGCCGCGGGGTCACCCTCCACGGGCTGGCGATCAACGTCACCACCGACCTGGCCTGGTTCGCCGAGGTGGTGCCCTGCGGGATCAGCGACGGCGGGGTCACCTCGCTGGAGCGGCTGGGAGCGTCCGGCTGGACGCCGGAGCGGCTGGCCCCCGCGCTCGCCGCCCACCTCGCCGCCGCCCTGGGCCGGGTGGCGGTGCCGGCCGGCCGCCGGCTGGCCGAGCTCGCCGCCTCCGCTGCCTGACCAAAAGCGTCAAACACACCGGAGCGCAGGGAACCGGGGGTCCCGTGCGTTGAATGTGCACTGGAGATGCGATCCGTTCCGTTCGATCGGCGCGTTTTGGCACAACCAGCCTCTGGTCAGGGTCACGAGAAGCAATTACCATCCGGAGTGACCGGTGCATGTGTTCGTTTGCAGCGGGTCCATCCGGATGGACGGTCAGCCCCGTTCCGAAGGAGCTTGACGCCGTGTTTGTCAGAAACCGAATGCTGAACCACCTGTCATGGCCGGCCGAGAACGGGTCGATACGCAGGCAGCGTCGACAGGCGCTCTGCGAGCTCGACGGCCTGCTGTCGCAGCTCGAGGAGATGAACCTGCGGGGCACCGAGGTCCCCGGCAGGGTGCGCGCCGCGCTGCGCCGTCACGGTGCGTCGGTGTCGGACACCGACGCGGCGGCCCAGCTCATCGAGATGATCTTCGCGGTGCAGGAGCGGTACATGCTCCACCCGCAGCTGCCACCGCCCGTCGCGGTCGAGGACCTCCGCCGCCGCATGGCGAGCTGAGCCGGCCCCCACCCGCCGACCTCGCGTTCGGGATGCCACCGGAGTAAGGTCCGGGGAGCGGCTCCGGCCCGGGTTCGGATGGGGGAATGTGCGACAGCTCACCAGCCTCGACGCGCAGTTCCTCGCGCTCGAGGACCGGCACAACTACGGTCACGTCGGCAGCCTGACCATCCTCGAGGCCGCCGCGGTCTCGGGTGAGCCGTTCACCGCGCAGCGGGTCTCCGACCTGCTCGCGACGCGGCTCCACCTGCTGCCCCCCTTCCGCTGGCGCCTCGCCGAGGTGCCGCTGGGCATCGACCACCCCTACTGGATCGAGGACCCCGAGTTCGACCTCGAGTACCACGTCCGCGAGCTGGCCCTCCCCGACCCCGGCGACGACCGCCAGCTCGCCGAGCAGGTGGCGCGCATCCACTCCCGGCCGCTCGACCGCACCCGGCCGCTGTGGGAGCTCTACGTCATCCACAACGTCGCCGGCGGCCGGGTCGGGATGTTCACCAAGATCCACCACTCGGCAATCGACGGCATGTCCGGCGCCGAGATCCTCTCCGTGGTGCTCGACCTCGAGCCCGAGGGTCGGGTGATCCCCCCGCCGGAAGTCGACGGCCGGCCCGCCCGCGCCCCCGGTGGGCTGGAGCTCTTCGGCCGCGGTCTCGCCAACCTGCCGCGCCAGCCACTGCGCACCCTGCGCGGGCTGCCCCCGATGGTCGCGAACCTCGACACTCTGCCCGGCGTCGGCGCCATCCCCGGCACCGCGATGGTGGCCAGGGTCAGCCGCCGCATCGCCCGGCTGATCCCCGGCGTCGAGCCCGGCGAGGTGCTGGAGATGCCGCGGAACATGGCGCCGCGAACGGTGTTCAACGGCCCCGTCTCCGGCCACCGGAGGGTGAGCTTCGCCACCATCCCGCTCGATGAGGTGAAGGCGGTCAAGAACCGCTTCGGCGTGACCGTCAACGACGTGGTGGTGGCGATCGCCGCCGGGGCGGTGCGGCGCTGGCTGCTCGACCACGCCGAGCTCCCCGACCGTCCGCTCACCGCGATGATCCCGCTCTCGGTGCGTACCCCCGAGCAGTTCGGCACCTACGGCAACCGCATCTCGATGATGGGCGTGCCCATCCCCACCGACGAGCCGGATCCCGTGCTCCGGCTGCGGCGCACCCACGAGGTGCTGCGCTCGGCGAAGGAGCGCCACCGGGGGGTGCCGGCGAGCATCCTCCAGGACATCACCCAGTCGATCCCCCCGGCGGTCTTCGCGCGGGCCTCGCGGACCGTGCTCGGGCTGGTGTCGCGCGGACCGGTGGCCCCCGCGTGGAACCTCTGCATCTCCAACGTGCCCGGGGTGCCGATGCCGCTCTACTGCGCCGGCACCCGGGTGCTGAACGAGTACCCGATCTCGGTGATCGCCGACGGCATGGGGCTGAACATCACCGTGCTCAGCTACCAGGGCCAGATGGACTTCGGTATCGTCGCCGACCGCGAGCAGATGCCCGACGCGTGGCCGCTGGTCGACAACCTCCGCGGCGAGCTGGCGACCCTGCTCGCGCTCAGCCCGGAGCAGGAGTAGGCGAGATGGACGTCGAGGACGCGAAGCGCGCCGCCGGCGAGGCCGCGGCCGAGCTGGTCGAGGACGGCATGACCCTGGGCCTGGGCACGGGCTCGACGGCGCGCTGGTTCATCGCCGCGGTGGGGCGCAGGGTGCGGGAGGGGATGCGGCTGCGCGGCGTGCCCACCTCGCGGGCGAGCGAGGCGCTCGCCGCCGAGGCGGGCATCCCCCTGGTCGAGCTCGACGCCACCGGTGTCGACCTCGCCGTCGACGGGGCCGACGCCGTGGACCGCCGGCTGCGGGTCATCAAGGGCGCGGGGGCGGCGCTGCTCCGCGAGAAGATCGTCGCCGCTGCGGCCCGCCGCTTCGTGGTGGTGGCCGACGAGAGCAAGCTCCGCGACCCCCTCGGCGGCCTGCTCCCGGTCGAGCTGGTCCACTTCGGGCACCTCTCCACCCTGGCCCACCTCGACCGGGTGGGGGGCGGCTTCCGGCTCCGGCTCGACGCCGCCGGGCGCCCGCTGGAGACCGACAACGGCAACCTCATCGCCGATGGCGAGCTCCCCGTCATCGACGACCCCGAGGGGCTGGGGGCGCGGATCGACGGCATCCCCGGGGTGGTCGGCCATGGCCTCTTCTGCGGCATGGCCCACCTCGTCCTGGTGGCGCGGCGGGACGGCACGGTCGATCGCCTGACCGCGGACTGATGCGCCACGGGGGCGGCTATCCTGCGCGGCTGTGGCTGTGAGCGACCTGTCCGGCGCGACCGTCCTCCTCACCGGGGTCACCGGCTTCCTCGGCACCGCCATCCTGGAGAAGCTGCTGCGCAGCGTGCCCGGCTGCCGGGTGGTGACCCTGGTCCGGCCCGGACGCCACGGCGCCGAGCGGCGGGTGCGCGACGAGGTGCTCGCCTCCCGCGCCTTCGTACCGCTGCGCGAGCGGCTGGGGGAGGGGTGGGAGGCGGCGCTCAGCGGGCGCCTGCACCCCGTCGGCGGCGACCTCGGCCGGCCCGGGCTGGGGCTCGACGAGGACGGGCTGCGCGCTCTCTCGGCTGTGGACGTGGTCGTTCACTCCGCCGCCGAGGTGGCCTTCGACAGCCCCCTGGACGCCGCCCTGCGCACCAACGTCGGCGGCGCCGTCGGCCTGGTCGAGACGGTTCTCGCCACCGGCGCGCGGCCCGCCTTCGTCCACGTCTCCACCGCCTACGTCAGCGGGGTGCGGCGGGGGCTGGTGCTCGAGGGCGCTCCCGGTGGCCTGGCGACCGCCGGAGGCGCCGCCCTCGACTGGCGCGCCGAGCTGCGGGCAGCGGAGACGGTGCGCGCCGGGCTGGAGGCCGAGTCGCGCTCCCCGCAGCGGCTGCGCCGG
>JAQBPI010000249.1 GCA_028287605.1 Chloroflexota bacterium | reverse complement strand
GGCACGCCACCACCCCCTGGCAGCCGGCGAGGGCGAGCAGCGCCACCGCGACGCCCGCGGTGCGCGCCAGCCGCTCCACTGCTCTGGACACTCCTCCCCTCCCGTCGGAGCCGGCCCGATACATCCTCAACGTCCGCCGGCCGCCAGGGCTTGCACCGGCGGTGAGCGGGGCCACCGGTAGAATCGATCTCCCCCGGAACCCCGGAACCCTCCCATGACCGAGTCCACCACCGCCACCGCCTCCCCGTACCTCGCCGCGCTGCGCACGCGGGTGCTGGTGGTCGACGGCGCCATGGGAACCAGCCTGCAGAGCCACGACCTCACCGCCGACGACTTCGGCGGCCGGGAGGGCTGGATCGACGGCCTCGTGCTCCACCGTCCCGACCTGGTCGGCGGCATCCACCGCTCCTTCCTCGAGGTGGGCTGCGACGTGGTCGAGACCTGCACCTTCCAGGCCACCCGGCTGCGCCTCGCCGAGTGGGGCGCCGCCGAGCGCACCCACGAGCTCAACGCCACCGCGGCGGCGCTGGCGCGCTCGGTCTGCGACGAGTTCGCCACGCCCGAGCGCCCCCGCTTCGTCGCCGGCAGCATCGGGCCCACCGGCTTCCTGCCCTCGTCCGACGACCCCTCGCTCGGGAACATCACCTTCGAGGAGCTCGTCGAGGCCTTCCGCGAGCAGGTGCGCGGCCTGGTCGAGGGCGGCGCCGACCTGCTCATCATCGAGACCGCCCAGGACATCCTGGAGGTGAAGGCGTCGATCCACGGGGCCCGGCGCGCCTTCGCCGACCTGGGACGCGCGCTGCCGATCCAGGCGCAGGTCACCCTCGACGTCTCCGGCCGGATGCTGCTCGGCACCGACATCGGCGCCGCCCTCGCCATCCTCGAGGGCCTGCGCGTGGACGTGGTCGGGCTCAACTGCTCGACCGGCCCCGAGCACATGCGCGAGCCCATCCGCCATCTCTGCGCCCACACCCGGCTGCCGGTCTCCTGCGTCCCCAACGCCGGGCTGCCGCTGAACGTCGAGGGGCGCGCCGTCTTCCCCCTCCAGCCGGTGCCGATGGCCGAGGCGCTCGAGGGCTTCGTCCGCGAGATCGGGGTGAACGTGGTCGGCGGTTGCTGCGGCACCACGCCGGAGCACGTCCGCGAGCTGGTGGCCCGGGTGGGCGGCACCGCCCCGCGCCCCCGCGAGGACGTGGACGACGCGCCGCGGCTGGCGAGCAGCATCCGCAGCGTCGCCCTCCACCAGGTGCCGGCGCCGCTGCTGATCGGCGAGCGGGTCAACGCCCAGGGCTCGCGCAGGATGAAGCGGCTGCTGCTCGCCGAGGACTACGACGGCATCCTCGGGATCGCCCGCGAGCAGGTGGAGAGCGGCGCGCACACCCTCGACGTGCAGGTGGCGCTCACCGAGCGCACCGACGAGGCCGAGCAGATGCGCGTGCTCACGAAGAAGCTGCAGATGAGCGTCGAGGCGCCGCTGGTCTTCGACACCACCGAGGCCGACGTGGTCCGCACCGCGCTGGAGACCTATCCCGGCATTGCGGTGGTGAACAGCGTGAACCTCGAGAGCGGACGCGGGCGCTGCGACGCGGTGCTGCCGCTGGTGCGCGACCACGGCGCCGCGGTGATCGCGCTGACCATCGACAACTCCCCCGACGTCGGCGGGATGGCGAAGACCCGCGACACCAAGCTGCTGGTGGCCCGGCGCATCCAGGAGATCGCCTGCGGCGAGTACGGGCTGCACCCCCACCAGCTGCTCTTCGACGCCCTCACCTTCACCCTCGCCACCGGCGACCCGGAGTGGATCGACTCGGCGGTCGAGACCATCGAGGGCATCCGCCTGATCAAGCGGGAGCTGCCCGGGGTTTTCACCACCCTGGGGCTGAGCAACGTCTCGTTCGGGCTCTCCGCGGCGGCGCGCCCGGTGCTGAACAGCGTCTTCCTCTACCACTGCGTCGCCGCCGGCCTCGACACGGTGATCATCAACCCCGCCCACGTCGTCCCGTACGCGGACATCCCCACCGAGCAGCGTGAGCTCGCCGAGGACCTGGTCTTCAACCGCCGCTCCGACGCCCTCGCTCGATTCATCACCTTCTACGAGGCGAACAGCGGCGGGCAGCAGCAGGCGGAGCGCGCCGACCCCTTCGAGGGGATGGCGCCGCCGGAGCGCATTCACGCGCAGATCCTGCAGCGGCGCAAGGAGGGGATCGAGGAGCAGATCGACCTGGCGCTGCAGGAGCGCACCCCGGTGGCGGTGATCAACGAGATCCTGCTCCCGGCGATGAAGGACGTCGGCGACCGCTTCGGCGCCGGCGAGCTGATCCTCCCCTTCGTGCTCCAGAGCGCCGAGGTGATGAAGCGCGCCGTCTCCCACGTCGAGCAGTTCCTCGACCGCAAGGAGGGGGTCACCAAGGGGCGCGTGGTGCTCGCCACCGTGTACGGCGATGTGCACGACATCGGCAAGAACCTGGTCAAGACCATCCTCAGCAACAACGGCTACACGGTGTACGACCTCGGCAAGCAGGTTCCGGTCAACACCATCATCGACAAGGCGGTCGAGGTCGAGGCCGACGCCGTCGGGCTGAGCGCGCTGCTGGTGAGCACCAGCAAGCAGATGCCCGCGTGCGTGCGCGAGCTCGACGCCCGCGGCCTCGGCTTCCCGGTGATCATCGGCGGCGCCGCCATCAACCGCGGCTTCGGCCGGCGCATCCTCCTGCTCGACGGCGACCGCGGCTACGACCCCGGCGTCTACTACTGCAAGGACGCCTTCGAGGGGCTGGAGACCGTCGACCAGCTCGTCGACCCGGCGCGCCGCAACGCCCTGCTGGAGCGCATCCGCGAGGA
>JAQBPI010000245.1 GCA_028287605.1 Chloroflexota bacterium | reverse complement strand
GGACGGTGCCGCCGCGGTGCTCGCGGAACCAGGCCTCGAACTCGGCGCCGCTCGACTCCCGCCGGATCGCCACCACCCCGCCCGGGCCGTGGGCCACGAGCACCGTCCCCAGCGGGCCCTCCGCGGGCGCGTACCAGCACCCGAGACCCAGCCGCCGCAGCACCCCGGGCACCAGCGTCTCCGGGGCCGGCCGCCGGCCCAGCTCGCGCAGCCCCGCCTCCACGGCGTCCTCAGCCATCACACCTCCACCTCCGCTCCCATCCGCCGCCGCAGGGCCTCGATCCCACGGTGGACGTCCGACTTGACGGTGCCCAGCGGCCGGCCCTGCACCTCGGCGATGCGCGGGTAGCTCAGGTCGTGGGCGTACCGGAGCAGGACCGCCGCCCGCTGCTCCTCGGGGATCGACGCCAGCGCCCGCAGCAGCCGCCTCCGCTCGGCCGCGCGCAGCGCCTCCGCCTCGGGGCCTGCGCCCGGATCGACACCGTCGGGCGGGGTCTCCACCAGCACCAGCTGGAGGTGCCGGCCGCGCAGGCTGTTGCGCAGCGCGTTGAGCGCGATGCGGAACAGCCAGGGCCGCAGCGCCAGCGCGCGGATGCGGTCGGCGGGGTAGCCGCCGAGCGCGCGGTGGGCGCGGACGAAGGCGTCCTGGACCACCTCCTCGGCGCGGCCGGGGTCGCCGCAGAGTCCCGTGACGAAGGCGAAGAGGGCCTGCTGGTGCTCGACCACCACGTCCTCGAAGACGCCGTCGAGGTCGGCGGCGAGCCGCTCGACGAGAGCGGCTCCGGCCCGCGTCCGCGGGCTCACGACGCGGCGCTCATCTGCCGCCGCAGTCTGCTGCATCACGACTCCTCAACACCGCCGCCCGGCCCCGGGGTTGCAGGGGTGAGCGCCGCGGTGTGGGAGGTGATGCCCCGCCGTTGCGGGCCGGCTCGGCGGAAGCCCTACATCGTGCCGCCGAGGGACGGCGGATCCGTCCTCATCGCCGTCACCTCAGGCCCCGCGACCGGTTCGCGCCCGGAGCTCGTCGATCCGCTCGGACGCCTCCGCCTTGCTGAGGTCGTCGGAGACCTCCTCGCCGGCCTCCCTCGCGAGAGTGGTGAGGTAGCTGCGCTGGGGTCCGGTCATGGGCTCGTCGCCGGTCGTCCAGTCCCGAGGGTCCTTCTCGGGGCTCTCAGTCGATCGGGGCGTTGTCCTGGGTGTCGCCACGGATCCTCCTCCCTGCGCGGTGGTCTCACGTGCCTCACGAACCTCTGTTCGCCTGCTCGGATGTTATAGCGCAGGTGTCCCCTGGGCCGCCAGCGAGGTGGCCGGTGCATGCCGCCGGCCGGCGCGGCCGCCGCACCGCGACCGCGGGTGCAACCCCGCGGGGCCGGGGACGGGTTGTGAGGCCGTCCGACGTCCGTCACCGGAGGAGAGAGCGATGACGACCATGCTGCGCGGGACGCTGTGCTCGCGCCTCGCCACCGTCGTGGGGGAGGTGTGGGTGGTCCACGACGGCGCCGAGCCGATCGCCATCCGCCCCGACGGCCCCGCCGCCGCGGTGGAGGAGTGGTGCCTGGGCGCGCTGGGGGTGGTGCCCGAGCCGGCCGAGCTGCCCGAGCCGCTGCGGCACCTGCTGCAGGACGCCGCCGCCGGCCGGGGGGAGTGGCGACCCCGGCTGCAGGGGCTCGGTGACTTCCAGCGCCGCGTGCTCCTGGAGACCTGCGCGATCCCGCCCGGCGAGACCCGCAGCTACGCCTGGCTGGCCGAGCGGGTGGGCCACCCCGGCGCCGCACGGGCGGTGGGCACCGCGCTGGCCCGCAACCCGCTGCCCCTGGTGGTGCCCTGCCACCGGGTGGTCCGCGCGGACGGGCGCATCGGCCACTACGGCTGCGGCGGTCCCGCCGCCAAGCGCGCCCTCCTCGCCGAGGAGGGCGTCGCCTTCTGTGGAGGTATCGTGGTGGGCGCCGTGATCCGCGCATGAGGAGGTCCGCGTAGGAGTGGGGGTGGAGATGCAGCCCACCGCGCTGGAGCCGCTGGCGCGGACCTTCGTACGCTGCGTGCCCGAGCGCCCCGTCGACGACGGGCTCTTCGGGCCCCGCTCGGTGGTGTGGCGGGTGCACCGCGACCGCAGCTTCCTGGTCGCCGGCATCCGGTCGCTGATGCTCCAGGCGCTCCACCCCCTGCCGATGGCGGGGGTGGCCGAGCACAGCGACTGGCAGCGCGATCCCTTCGGCCGCCTCGCCGCCACCAGCGGCTACGTGCTCACCGTGACCTACGGCGAGCGCGCCGCCGCCCTCGCCGCCGCCGCGTGGGTGCGGGACATCCACACCCGGGTGCACGGGGTCGACGGGGTCACCGGCCTCGCCTACAGCGCCGAGGACCCGGCGCTGCTGCTCTGGGTCCACGCCGCCATGGTCGACTCCATCGTCACGGTGGTGCGGGCCTACGGCCGCGGGCTCGACCCCGCCGCGGCCGACGCCTATGTCGCCGAGATGGTGCGCTTCGCCTCCATCCTCGGCGTCCCCGAGGAGATCATCCCCCACGACGTGGCCGCCCTCACCCGGTATCTCACCTCGGTCGACCTGGTCCAGGCCACCCCGGCGGCCCGCGAGGCGATGGCGATCGTGCTCGACCCGCCCGGCCTCGACCACGACACCCGCGAGCTCTGGCACGACGTCGGCAGGGTCGCGGTCGGCACGCTGCCGGAGTGGGCCCGCTCTCTCTACGGATGGGAGCCGCCGCCGCCCGCCGAGCTCGAGCGCGAGCCGGTCCGGCAGCTGATCGGGGTGCTCGACTTCGCCTTCGAGTCGCTG
>JAQBPI010000224.1 GCA_028287605.1 Chloroflexota bacterium | reverse complement strand
CCGGCGCCCCGGCGGCAGCACCGTCGGGACCGGCGTCGCCGCCGCCGGCGCCGTCTCCCTCCGCCTCGAGGCCGCTGCCCACCGCTCGCATCCTGGTCGTCGCGGGGGTCGTCCTCGTCGTCCTGCTGCTGGTGCTGGTCCTCGTCCTCCGCGGCCGCGCCGCGGCGCTGAGCACCCCGGCCTCGGTCGAGGGGCTACCCCAGATCCACGGCGCCACCGTCGACGCCCTCGCCCAGCAGGCGCGCCGGAACTCCGGCGCCGACGGCGAGGGCATGCTGGTCGGCGTCTACGGGCGCGACCAGATCCCCGCCTTCATCTTCGTGGTGGTGCAGTCGCGCGGCAACGGGCTGGGCACCTTCGAGAAGGGCTTCATCAGGGGCGCCTCGCAGGTCGGCTTCAACTCCGGCGACTTCCAGCACCGCAGCCGCAACGGCGTCCGGTACGACTGCGGCATCGTGCAGATCGCAGCAGGCGTGCCCCTCTCGTTCTGCTTCTTCGACGACGGCAGCGCCACCGGGGCGGGCCTGGTGCCGGACGATCCGGGGATCGACCGGGCCCTCCAGCTCACCAGCTCCGGCCGGGGGGCGGCGGAGAGCGGCTGAGGGAGGATCGCTCCGCTCGGTAGACTTGGGGTCGACGCCAGGGATGAGAGGACACAGGTGGCCACTTCGGTTCGGACCGGCACCCGTGCCATCGCCGCCACCGGCGAGCGCCACGGCGAGGAGGTGCTCTGCATCCCCCGCCGGACGATCTTCCCCGACGGCGCCTGGCACGGACTGGTGACCACCGGGCTGGTCCGGGTGCTGCGCACCATCCGGGCCGCCGCCCAGTACCGCCCCCGCGGGCAGGTCGAGGACGACCCCGCCCAGCAGCAGGTGATCCCCTACTGCATCGTCCGCCACGACGACGGCACCTACCTGCTCACCCGGCGGCTCCACCACTCCACCGAGCGCCGGCTCCACAACCTCTACTCACTCGGCGCCGGCGGCCATATCAACCCGGGCGACGGCGTCGCCGGCGACCCGGTGATCGGCGGCCTGCGCCGCGAGTGGCGGGAGGAGGTCTGCTGCCCCAGCCCCGCCACCGCCCGGCTGGTGGCGCTGCTCAACGACGACACCACCCCGGTCTCGCAGGTGCACCTCGGCCTGGTCTTCCTGGTCGAGCCCCGCGCGGGCAGGGTGACGGTGCGCGAGACCGAGAAGCTCGAGGGCGAGGTGCTCGGCCTGGAGGCGATGCGCCGCCATTACCAGAACATGGAGTCGTGGTCGCAGCTCGCCTACGACGACCTCGTCGCCGGGGCTCCCGACCGTGCCGAGCGCAGCCCGCTGGTGGTGGAGCTCGAGCCGGCCCCGTAGGACAGGGCGGAACGAGGCCCCCTGCTAGACTGATCGGGCCTTGTCCCGCATCCTGTCGCTGCAGTGCCGCGAATGCGGCACCGAGATCCCGGTGTCCCCGACGCACGTCTGCGACCTGTGCTTCGGGCCGCTCGACGTGCGCTACGACTACGCGGAGGTGGCCCGCAGGGTCTCGCGGGAGTCGATCAGCGCCGGGCCGCCGAGCATCTGGCGCTACCGCGAGCTGCTCCCCGTCGAGCTCGACGACGACGAGCCGGTGACCCTCGGCGAGGGCTTCACCCCGCTGGTGCACGCCCCGAACCTCGGCGAGGTGCTGGGGCTGCGCAACCTGTACATCAAGAACGACACCATGAACCCCACCAACTCCTTCAAGGACAGGGTGGTCAGCGTCGCGGTGTCGTGGGCGCGCCGGCAGGGCTTCGAGACCATCGCCTGCGCGAGCACCGGCAACCTCGCCAACGCGGTCGCCGCCTACGCGGCCCGCGCCGGGCTGCGCGGCTACGTCTTCATCCCCGCCAACCTCGAGGAGGCCAAGGTCGCCACCACCGCGGTGTTCAGGCCGACGATGGTGCGCATCAACGGCAACTACGACGAGGTCAACCGGCTCTGCACCGAGCTCGTGGATCTCCTCGACTGGGCCTTCTGCAACATCAACATCCGTCCCTTCTACAGCGAGGGGAGCAAGACCCTCACCTACGAGACCGCCGAGCAGCTGGGGTGGCGGCTGCCCGACGAGATCGTCATCCCCATCGCCTCCGGCTGCCAGTTCGTCAAGCACCACCGCGCCGCGCGTGAGCTCATCGACCTCGGCCTGGTGACCGGGTCCGGCGCCGCCATGCCGCGGCTCACCGGCGCCCAGGCGCTGGGCTGCTCCCCGGTCGCCGCCGCCTTCCAGCGCGCCGACGGTCACGTGGTTCCCGTCAGGCCTGACACCATCGCGAAGTCCATCGCCATCGGCAATCCCTCCGACGGCGGCTACGTGGTCAGGATCGCCCGCTCCACCGGCGGCGTGGTCGACTGCGTCACCGAGGAGGAGATCCTCGAGGGCATGGAGCTGCTCGCCCGCACCGAGGGCATCTTCACCGAGACCGCCGGCGGCGTCACCGTCGGCGTGCTCGCCAAGCTGGCCCGCGCCGGGCGCTGGCGCCACGACGAGACCGTGGTGGCCTACATCACCGGGCACGGGCTCAAGACCGCCGAGGTGCTGAACGGCCGTTCCCAGCTCGAGGAGGCGATCCCGCCGTCCGTGCGGGCCTTCCGCGAGCGGTTCGGCGCAGCCGCCGAGGTCCCCGCCGTCGCCGGGCGGCGGGTCCCCACCGCCGCCACCACTCCCGCCTGAGCGCAACCTCCCGGGCAAACAGGCGCCGGTATACTCAGTGGCGGTTCGGTTCCCGCCGCAGGAGGTCAGCACGACACATGGCAGTCACCATCCGCGTCCCCGGGCCGCTTCGCCGGCTCACCGACGGCAAGCCCGAGGTCGAGGTCGACGGCGGCACCGTGTCCGAGGTGCTGCGCGACCTCGACGCCCGCTACCCGGGGTTCAACGATCGTCTCTACGGCCCCGAGGGCCAGCTGCGGCAGTTCATCAACATCTACCTCAACGACGCGGACATCCGCTTCGGGCAGGGCCTCGACACCCCGGTCGGCGAGAACGACGACCTCTCGATCGTTCCCGCTGTCGCCGGGGGGCTCGCCTCGGCCGGCTAGGCCGGGAGATGGCGCGACGACGGGTCCGGCTCACCTTCAGCCCTCGGCTGGTGACCGAGCCCGTGATCCATCAGCTGGGCAGCCGCTTCGCCGTGGTCACGAACATCCGCCGCGCCGACGTCACCCGCGACGAGGGCTGGGTGGTGCTCGAGGTCGAGGGCGAGCCGGACGACGTCGAGCGCGCACTCGGCTGGTGCTCGGAGCTCGGCGTCCGCGTGGACCCGGTGGAGGGCGAGCTGGCCACATGAGCCAGGCCGGCCCTCACCCGCCGGCGGTCGCCAGCCCGGTGCTCCCCGACGACCCGCTCGACCTGGTCCCCGACCGCGCCACCGTCGCGGTGGCGATGTCCGGCGGAGTCGACTCCGGGGTCGCCGCCGCCCGCTGCGTGGCCCGCGGCCTGGACGTGGTGGGCATCACCCTGGCGATGTGGCCGCGCCGCGCCGAGGTCACCCGTGATCGCGGCTGCTGTGGCGTCGACGCCGTCACCGACGCCCGCCGCACCGCCGCCCGCCTCGGCATCCCCCACTACGTGTGGAACCTCGAGGAGGAGTTCGAGGCGGCGGTGATCGCCGACTTCGAGGCCGAGTACGCGGCCGGGCGCACCCCCAACCCGTGCGTGCGCTGCAACCAGCGGGTGAAGTTCGGGGTGCTCCTCGAGCGTGCCCTCGCCCTCGGCGCCGGCCACCTCGCCACCGGCCACTACGCCCGCGTCGGCCGCCGCGGTGGCGCCTGGACCCTGCACCGGGGCGCCGATCCGCGCAAGGACCAGGCCTACACCCTCTACCAGCTGGGCCAGGACCGGCTGGCGCACGCGGTCTTCCCGGTGGGCGCGAGCGCCAGCAAGCAGGCGGTGCGCGAGCAGGCGAGCCGCCTCGGCCTGGGGGTCGCCGCCAAGCCCGACTCCCAGGAGCTGTGCTTCGTCGACGGCGGCATCCGCGAGGAGCTGGAGCGGCGGCTGGCCGGCCGCTTCCAGCCCGGGCCGATCGTCGACCTCGACGGGAGCACCGTCGGTGAGCACCGCGGCCTGCCCTTCTACACGGTGGGCCAGCGCTCTGGGCTGGGGGTCGCGCCCCGCCGTGCCGACGCCACGCCGCTGCACGTGATCGCCCTCGACGCCGCCCGCAACACCGTGGTGGTCGGCCCCCGGGACGCGCTGCTGCGCGACACCGTGGTGGCTGCGGCGTGCTCCTGGGTGGGGGCGCCGCCGCCGGTGGGGGAGGAGGGATGCACCGCTCAGCTGCGCGCCCACGGCCAGGCCCACCCGGTTCGGGTCGAGGAGGCGACCGCATCCGGCCTGCGGCTCCGCCTCGACCCGCCCGCCGCCCAGGTCGCCGCGGGCCAGCCGGTGGTGCTCTACCGGCGCGACGAGGTTCTCGGCGGAGGGACGATCTCCGGCTCTGGCTCTGGCTCTGGCTCTGAGCGCTGACGCGCTCCTGTAGGCTTCCGCCGATGCAACCGAGCGTGGCCGAGATCGTCATCGGCACCCTCGCTGTGGCGCTCGCCTGCACCGGGGGGGCCTACGCCGTGACGGCAGGGCTGCGCCCGGGCAACCGGCTCTGGCTGGTCTGCGCCACCGGCTGCCTGCTGGTGGTCCTGGGGGTGGTGGGGCAGCGGAGCTTCCCCGGCGCCGACGCAGTCAGCCGGCTGGGGAAGGACCAGGCCGCCCGCCAGGTGCCCGGCCCCTGGGACGCGGGGGTGGGCATCCCCGTGCTCGGACTGCGCGTGACCCCGGTGACCCTGGTGGGGCTGCTCCTGGCCGTCGCGGGGACCTCGCTGGTGCTCTTCTTCGAGGCGCCGCCCGCCGCTTCGGGGTCGCGGGTCCGTGCCCTGCCCCCCCTCGAGGAGGACGACGCGGTCTGATCGTCAGGTGGCCGCACGCGGGGCACTCTATACTGGCGCGCCGTGCCGTCCCTCTTCGCCGTGGCCATCGCCATCATCGTGGGGATCGTCCTGCCAGTGGGCCTCCTGGCGGGAGCGCGCGCCCTCGGCGGCAGCGCGTCGGAGGGCCGCGGAGCCGTTCCCGAGCTGCCCCGGCTCCTCCAGCTGACCCTCGGGGCGGTGCTCCTCTACTGCCTGGTGCCCTTCGCGGTCGCGCTGGGGGGACTGGACCACGGCTACACGGTGGCGGAGATGATCCTCTTCGCCGCCCTGCTCGGCGCCGCCGCCCTCTACGTGGCCCGCGCCGGCTCTCGCGGCTGGGGATGAGCCGGTGAGCGTGAACGGTCCCCTGTTCTACCTCGGCGCCGCCGCGTCCCTGGCCGGCGCCATCGCCGTGGTGACGGTGAAGGACATGCGCAGCGCCGTGCTCGCCTTCGCCGGCTTCGGCCTCGGCCTGGGCCTGCTGCTGCTGGTGATCGGCGCCGACCTGGTGGCCGGGCTCGCGGTGCTGGTCTTCACCGGGGTGGTGCCCGCGGTGGTGCTCACCGGGATGGTGCTGACCACCGACCCGGCCGGGCCCGGCGACGACGCCGAGGCGCCGCGGCGCCCGATGCTCAGCGCGGTGCTGAAACGCTGGCCGCTCGCCCTCGGCGTCGCCGCCGGGTTCTCCGCACTGCTCATCGGCGTCGCCGCCACCAGCCGCGGTGACTGGGAGACCGGTCCCTATCCGTCGGAGCTGCTCGACCACGGCACCGCCGCCACCCTGGGACGGGTGCTGCTGAGCAGCTACGCGCTGCCCTTCGAGGGGGTCGGGGTCCTCCTCCTCGCCGCCGCCGTCGGCGCCACCGTCATCGCGCGCCGCGATCGCATGGAGCGCGACATGGACCGCGCCGAGCGCGAGCGCGCCGAGCGCGAGGAGCGGATGCGCCGCCGCCGCGAGG
>JAQBPI010000219.1 GCA_028287605.1 Chloroflexota bacterium | reverse complement strand
AGCAGGGCCGGCGCGCCGAGGCCGAGGCGGTCGAGGCGCGGCGGCTGCTCGACGAGGTCCGCAGCCAGGCCGAGGTGCGGTGCGCGGCCCTCGAGCAGCGCGCCGACGCCGCCCTCCTCCAGGCGCGGGCCGACGCCCAGGCGCTCGACGCCGTGGCCCTCGCCGCCCGCGCCACCGAGCGCCGTGCCTCCCTCCTGGCCGAGGAGCTCGCCACCCTCAGGGCCGCCAGGCGGCGCCCCTGGGGCCGCGGCTAGCAGGGTGGTGGGCGCCTCTTCAACACCCGTCCGGGGGTCGGGACGGGTGGCTCGCGTCACCCGCATTGGCGGTTTGTCCGGGAAGGCAGGGCCGAGCGCTCCTCCGACCACCTCGTCCGATCACAATGTGCCGATGCTCATCGGACGCGCCGGCGTGCCGGCGGAGGGACGTCCGCGGGGGCTGAGCGATGGCGCCGCCGACATCGAGCGGGCGGTCACCGACCTCAGCCTGCGACTGCCGTCCCGGCTCGCCGGTCTCGCCCGCCTCGCCTGCAACTACCGCTGGTCGTGGACCCCGGGTGGTGCCCACCTCTTCGCGCAGCTCGACCAGCGCCGGTGGGACGCCTGTGGCGAGAACCCGGTGCGCATGCTCCAGGAGGTGTCCCCCTCGGTGCTGGAGCACGCCGCCCACGACGACGGCTGCGTCGCCCGGGTGGCCGCGGCGACCCGCGAGCTCCACGGCTACGTCTCCGCGCCGCCGCGCCCCGGCCCGCTCACCGCCGAGCACCCGGTGGCCTTCTTCTGCTCGGAGTACGGGGTCCACCGCTCCCTGCCCATCTACTCGGGCGGTCTGGGGGTGCTCGCCGGCGACATCCTCAAGGAGGCGAGCGACCAGGCGGTGCCGCTGGTGGCGGTCGGCCTGCTCTACCGCCAGGGCTACTGCCGCCAGCGCATCGACCGCAGCGGCTGGCAGCAGGAGTACTGGGTCGACACCGACCCCGATCGCCTCCCCGGCGCCCTGGTCACCCGCGCCAACCGCCCGCTCACGGTGAGGGTCAACCTCGCCGGCCGCGACGTGGTGGCGCAGATCTGGCGCGTCGACATCGGCCGCGTTCCCCTCTACCTGCTCGACACCGACATCCCCGAGAACCATCCCGTCGACCGCTGGATCGCCAACCGGCTCTACGTCGGCGAGCACCGCATGCGCCTCTCCCAGTACGCCCTGCTCGGCATCGGCGGGCTGCGGGCGCTGCGGGCGATGGGCATCGAGCCGGGCATGCTCCATCTCAACGAGGGCCATCCCGCCTTCGCCCCGCTGGAGATGGCCCGGGCCGCGGTCGAGAGGGGCAGCTCGCTCGACGACGCCCTCGCCATGGCGCGGGGGCGCACCATCTTCACCACCCACACCCCGGTGCCGGCGGGCAACGAGGCCTACGGTCCCGGCGAGATCCTCGAGGTGCTGGGCAACTTCCACGAGCGGCTGGGCACCGACGTCACCGGTCTGCTCGAGCTCGGCAGGGTGCGCCGCGGCGACCTCAGCGAGCCCTTCGGCATCACCCCGCTGGCGCTCCGCCTGAGCGCCGCCGCCAACGGTGTCAGCAAGCGTCACGGCCAGGTCGCCCGCGACATGTGGGCCGAGCTCGACATCCCCATCGGCCACGTCACCAACGGCGTGCACGTGCCCACCTGGATGGCCGGGCCGATGCGCGAGCTGCTCGACCGCTACCTGGGCAAGGGCTGGCAGTCCCGGGCCGCCGACCCGCGCACCTGGCAGCCGGTGGCGAAGATCCCCGACGCGGAGATCTGGGAGGTGCGTCAGCAGCTGCGCGCCGGCCTCATCGAGGCGGTTCGGCTGCGCGTCGTCGCCGACCGCCTGTCCCGCGGCGAGCCGGCCCACCTCGCTGACCGCGCCGCCCAGGTCTTCGACCCCAACCTGCTGACGGTGGGGCTCGCCCGCCGCCTGGCCACCTACAAGCGCACCGCCCTGATCGTCCGCGACCGCGGCCGGCTGCTCCGGCTGCTCGCCAGCGACCGGCCCATCCAGCTGCTGGTGGCGGGCAAGGCGCATCCCTCCGACGACGGCGGCAAGCGCGTCGGCCAGGAGATCATGGAGACGCAGGCGGGTCCGGACAGCACCGGGCGCCTGGTCTTCCTCGCCGACTACGACATGGGCCTCGCCGCCCACCTCGTCGCCGGCGCCGACATCTGGCTCAACGTCCCCCGCCCCCCGCTGGAGGCCAGCGGCACCAGCGGGATGAAGGCGGCGATGAACGGCGGCCTCAACCTCTCGGTGCTCGACGGCTGGTGGGAGGAGGGGTGCAACGGCGAGAACGGCTGGGGCATCGGCAGCAGCGGCGGCGACGACTACGCGCAGGACGAGCGCGACGCCGACGCCCTCTACGGGCTGCTCGAGAACGAGGTGGTGCCGCTCTTCTACGACCGCGACCAGCAGGGCGTGCCCACCGGCATGGTGCGGCGCATCAGGGCGTCGCTGATGACCGTCGGACCCCAGTTCAGCGCCACCCGGATGGTCCACGACTACCTCGAGCGCTACGGCGAGGTCCTGGACAGGGACGGCCGGCCGCCCCGCTGACACGTGACGGACGGCAGGCGTGGCCGTCGCGGGACGGTGATCTTCGGGGAGCGGCCCCGGCGGCCCATGACAATGGCGGCACAGGGTCACTCCGACCCGTGACCACCAGGAGCGAACAGCGTGCTCGACGGCTTCCTCCGGCTCACCCCGTGCCCGGTCTGCAGCGGACTCGACCTCCCCGCCGAGCTCACCGGCGCCGCCGCGGCGCCGCGCTGCCCCGCCTGCGGCGAGGAGTTCGTCGAGCGCCCGGCGGCCGGCCGCGTGGTGGTGAGCGTGGGCCGCGCCGGCCAGCGCCGCTCGGTCGGCGAGCCGGTGGTCAGCCGGTAGCTACTCGGCGCCCGCCTCGACGGCGTCCGCCTCGGTGGTGGGCGCCTCGGTGGTGGGCGCCTCGGCGATGGGCGCCTCGGCGGTGGCCGGCGGAGTGCTCCGCGGCGCGGTCAGCCTCGACCAGACCAGGTCGCCGGCGGGCACCCCGGTGAGCTCCATCTCCGTCTCGACGGTGGTGTGCACGTCGAGCTCGGCGTCCGGCGCGGCGGCGAGGCCGAAGAGCACCTCGGGATCGTCGAGCTCGGGGAGCCGCCCGCTGTAGGCGCCGAGCACCACGCCGTCGCGGAGCAGGACCACGCCGACGTCGCCGGCGGCGATGACGCGGACCGCACCGCTGGCGCGCTCGCGGCCGAGGTGGGCGAGCAGCCCGGGGAAGTCGACGAAGTTGGCCGGCAGGCCACGGAAGCGCACCGGGAGGTTGATCATCCGGGCGATCGCCACGGCGATCTCCGGCCGGTAGGTCGACACCGTGATGTCGTGGATCTCCTGTGACGCCGGCGTGGGCATGGTCAGCGTGTCGAGCCGGCGCGTGCCCGTCTCGTCGACGGCCACCAGTGCCACAATCGCGCCCTGGTGAAGAACCGCGACCTGGACCCGCTCGCCTCCGGCCTCGATCAGGGCACCGCTGTGCCGCCGCTCGGCCAGGTGGCTCAGCAGGCGTGGCCCATCCACGAAGGACGAGGTGAGCTGTCCGAGGGTGGACACGCCGGCGGGCAGGGGACAGGGGCCGACCGGCCCTGCGGGGGGGAGCGCGGAGCGCTCGACGGACGCCGACCACACCACGGAGGTGACCGTGGTCGAGTCGGAGGTACGGACGATCATGGGCTCCTCCGCATCGCCTTCCCCTTCGCAACCCTCCCCGCCCGAGAGTGCCTGAAGGAGGGCAAATGTATCACGTGAACGAGTTCACAGGGAAAGAGTGGACGGTGATCTGCTCGTCGCAGCCGCCGCCCTACGACGTGACCGGAATGTACCTCCTCTGGTCCGACGACCGCGATCGGCTGCTGGAGATCGCCCGCACCGAGATCGGCTCGGGAGCCTTCCACGAGGCACGGCTCAGCGTGTTGCCGGGGAAGAAGCCGGCCGAGCACGTGCTCTGCCTCTTCGCCCCCGACGGCGCCAGGAAGGTGGATCTCTCGCACCGCGTGCGCGACAGCGGCGGCGGCATCACCTACCTGTACTGGCGTGACGGCACCACCCTCCCGGTGCGCCGCGAGCTCAACGTCACCGGGCTCATCGGTGAGGTCGCCGAGGACGCCACCACCTCCTGAATCTGCCGAACACGGCAGCAACGCAGGACGTCGTCGAACAGCGCCCGGAGCGTGAAGGAGGGACGGCATGACGGCGGTGGGAGAGGCACGGGTGGCCCTGGTCACGGGCGGCTCCGGCGGGGTCGGCGCGGCGATCTGCGAGAGCCTGGCCGAAGCCGGCTGCCGGGTGGCGGTCGCCGACATCGACGAGGTGGGGGCGGAGCGCGTCGCCGCCCGCGTCGGCGGCCTCGGGGTGCGCCTCGACGTCACCAGCCCCGACTCGGTGGCGGCGGCGGTCGAGCGGCTGCGCGCCGAGCTCGGCATCCCCGGCGTCTGCGTGAACTGCGCGGGCTGGGACGAGCTCAAGCCCTTCCTCGACACCGACGAGGAGTTCACCCGGCGCGTCCTCGACCTCAACCTGATGGGGCCCATGCGGGTGGTGCGGGCGACCCTGCCGGGGATGATCGAGATGTCCTGGGGCCGGGTGGTCGCCATCGCCTCCGACGCCGGCCGGGTGGGCTCGTCGATGGAGGCGGTCTACTCCGGGGCCAAGGGCGGGCTGATCGCCTTCACCAAGACCATCGCCCGGGAGATGGCGCGGCACGGCATCACCGCCAACACCGTCTGCCCCGGCCCCACCGACACCCCGCTCCTCGCCGGCATGCTCGGCGAGGGGACGGCGTCCGCCAGGGTGCTCGACGCCATGGTGAAGGCGGTCCCGATGCGCCGGCTGGGACGCCCCGAGGACATCGGCCCCGCGGTGGCGTTTCTCGCCTCGGAGCAGGCGGGGTACATCACCGGCCAGACGTTGTCTGTGTCGGGGGGGTTGACGATGGTGTAGCGGCCGGCCGCTCTGCCGCCGGTGGAGATGCCCGGCAGTTCTGCCGCCGGTTGAGATTCGCGTGTGGCCGCTCTGCCGCCGGTCTTTACCGGGGGGAGGCTCCGCCTCCCCCCGCTCATGCCAAAGACATCGTGCGCTGGCGCGCCCGATGCCGTGGCATACCCCCCTCCACGCCGGCACTCG
>JAQBPI010000214.1 GCA_028287605.1 Chloroflexota bacterium | reverse complement strand
GGTTCCGCCGCCGCGGCGGCGGTGGACGAAGGCGTCGCCGAGGCGCACGACCTCGAAGCCCGGCGGCGCCGACCCGCTGGCGTCCGAGGAGGCGATGAAGAGCAGCTGGCCGGGGGCGAGGTGGCTGGCGAAGCGGGCGAGCAGCGCCGCCGCCTCCCGCTCCCGCAGGTAGATGAGCACGTTGCGGCAGAAGATCACGTCGAGGCTGCCGGGCGGTCCCGGGGGTGCGTCGGCGGTGAGGCTCTGCCGGCGCACCTCCACCTGCTCGCGCAGCCCGGGGAGCACCTCGAAGCCGCCGGGCACGGGTCGCAGGTGGCGGGAGCGCAGCCGCGGGTCGAGGCCGCGCAGCTCGCGCTCGCTGTAGCGGCCGGCGGCGGTGCGGGCGAGCGCGCGGGTGGAGATGTCGGTGGCCACCACCCGCCAGCCGGACACCGGCGAGTCGGCGAGGGTCATGGCCAGGCTGTACGCCTCCTGGCCGTTGGCGCACCCGGCGCTCCAGACCGTCACCGGCCGGCCGGCGCAGTGCCCCCGGAGGTGCGCGGCGAGCGCGGCGAACTGCGGCTCCTCGCGAAAGAACCAGCTCTCCTGGACGGTGACCAGGTCGCAGAGCAGCTGGGTCTCGGGGCTGCCGTCGGCGAGCCGCCGGGCGAAGTCGAGCACCTCCGCCGGCGCCGCCGCCGCGGCCTCCACCAGGCAGCGCTCCAGGCGGCCCCGCATCGCCGCCTCGGGACGCAGCCCGATGGCGCGCTCCAGCGCCGCCTCGGCGAGGTGCATGGCGTCGGCCAGCCGGGTCATCGCGGCGCCGCCAGGACCGCGGCCCGAACCGCGGCGGCGATGCCGTCGAGGGCGGTGAGCCGCTCCACGGCACCGCGCTGCTGCGCCGCTCGGGGCATCCCGAACACGGCGCAGCTGGCCTCGTCCTGGGCGATCACCACACCCCCCCGCTGGCGGAGCTCGAGCAGCCCGGCGGCGCCGTCGTCACCCATCCCGGTGAGCACCACGCCGATCCCGGCGGAGCCGGCATGGACCGCGATCGAGCGGAAGAGGACGTCGGCGGAGGGCCGGTGGAGCGACGGCGGCTCGGCGTCGAGCGCCACCCGGCGCGACCCGCCGAGGGCGAGGTGGACGCCGGCGGGGGCGATGTGCACGAACCCGGCGCGCAGCGCCATGCCGTCGGTCACCATCTCCACCGGGAGCGCCGAGCTGCGGCGGAGCAGCTCGAGGAAGCCGCCGAGGAAGCGGTCGTCGATGTGCTGGACCACCAGCACCGCGGCGCGCAGGTCGCCGACCTGGCCCAGCACCCGGGCCACCGCGGCCGGTCCGCCGGTCGACGCGGCGATGCCGACCACGGACAGCTCGGCGTTCGGGCGGGTGAGCAGCCGTCCCCGGGTGTGCCGGATCACCTGCACGCGCCGGAGCAGGCGCACGCGTCCGCGCAGGCGGCGCGCGTCTCCGTCGGCCCAGCTGCGGTGGCTGGCGACGCACTCCAGCGCCCCCGCGGCGATGGCCTCGCCGGGAAGGCGGCCGTTCCCGGCCCCGGGGACGTGGAGGATGAGGATGGGGACGGGCGAGTTCGCCATCACCTGGTCGATGATCAGGAGACCGGCGTCGATCGCCCCCGTCGAGGCGGCGAGGTCGAGGGCGAGCAGGTCCGGGCGCAGCGTGCGGGTGGCGCGGGGCGCCAGCGCGGCCGTGGTCTGCGCCACCACCGTGATGTCGCCCTCCGCCTCCAGCGCGTGCAGCAGGGCGCTGCGCGAGCCGCCGTCGTCGCTCGCCACCACCACGGAGATGCGCCCCCCGCTCACCTCCGCCCGCCCAGCAGGCGGTCGACGGCGTCGAGCAGCGTGGCCTGGTCGAAGGCGCTCTTGACGATGTAGCCGTCGGCGCCGGCCTCGAGCCCGCGGCGCCGGTCGTCGTCGCCCGCGCGGGAGCTGAGCACCAGCACCGCGGTGTTGCGCAGCACCTGGTGGGCCCGGATCGCCTCGGTGAGCGCGAAGCCGTCCATGCGCGGCATCTCCACGTCGGTGAGCACCAGGTCGACGGGGCGCTCCGCGAGCCGCGAGAGCGCCTCGAGGCCGTCGGCGGCGGTGCGCACCTCGTATCCGGCGCGCTCCAGGATCGACCGCTGCAGCTCGCGCACGGTGCGGGCGTCGTCGACGACGAGCACGCTGCGCCGTGAGCGCGGCGGCGGCGGGGCGCCCTGCCGCGCGGTGGTGGTGGCGGCGGTGGCGGCGGCGCTCGCGGGTGGCCGGTGCATCCGCCGGGCGCGGTCGATCAGCGCGCCGGGCTCGAGCACCACCAGCACCGACCCGTCGGCCTCGATGGTCGCGCCGGCGACCACGTCGAGGCGGGGCAGCAGGCCACCCAGGCTCTTGAGCACCACGTCGCGCTGTCCCTCCAGGGCATCGACGCGCACCGCATGGCTGCGGGTCAGCACGCTGAGCACCAGCGCCGGTCCCTCGCCGCCGCCCTCACCGCTGCCGAGGATCGCCTCCAGGTCGGTCACGGGCACGGCGCGTCCGCCCGCCATCACCATCGGACGGCCACCCGCGTGCAGCGTCGCCGGGTCGCCGGCGCTCACGGCGGTGAGCACCGCCTGGGCGGGCACGGCATAGCGGCGGGCGCCGCAGCGCACCACCAGGCAGGGCACCACCGCGAGCGTGATCGGGACCGACAGGCGGAACTCGCAGCCGCGTCCGGGATCGTTGTGCACCTCGACGCGGCCGCGGATCGCCTCGAGCTGGGCGCGCACCACGTCGAGGCCCACGCCGCGTCCGGAGACGTCGGTCACCTCCCGTGCGGTGGACACGCCGGAGCGGAAGATGCCGCCGAGCACGCTCTCGTCGTCGTCCTCGTCGCCGGCGTCGGTGGCCGCCCGGACCGCGTCGACGTCGATGCCGCGGCCGTCGTCGCCGATGACCAGGATCACCTCCGACCCGAGCCGCATGGCGTGGAGCCGCACCGTGCCATGCCGCGGCTTGCCCGCGGCGGCGCGCTCGTCGGGCCCCTCGACGCCGTGGTCGACGGCGTTGCGCACCAAGTGGAGCAGCGGGTCGGCGAGCCGGTCGAGGACGTGCCGGTCGATCTCCGTGTCGTCGCCGCTCACCTCCCACACGACCTCCCGTCCGAGGCTACGCGCCAGGTCCCGCACCGCCCGGTGCAGGGGATGGGTGATCGTCGACACCGGCACCATCCGGGTGCGCATGGTCAGCTCCTGGAGCTGCCCGAGGGTGCGTGCGAGATCGCGGAACTCGGTGAGGGTGGAGGGCTGCTTCCCGGTGGCCTCGGCGAGGAGGTGGCCGGTGCGCAGCAGCGCCGACGACGACTCCGTGACCAGGCGGACCAGCTCGTCGAGGCGCGCGACCGGCACCGCGACGGTCGAGGCCTCGGAGCGCGGCACGGCACTCACCGGGGGCGGCGGGACCTCGGTCCGGGTGGCCTCCGGGGGGGCCGCCGGCGCCGGTCCGGCGGCCGGGGTTCGCGCCGCGGCACGGAGGAGCTTCTCCTCGACTGCGGCGGCCCTCGCCTCGTGGTCCTCCTCGCGACCGGCGGCGTCGATCACCGTGCGCAGCCCGTCGACCGCCGCCAGCGCGTCGTCGACGAGGTCGCCGGAGATGGCGGCGCGGCCGTCGCGGTAGGGATCGAGCAGGTCCTCGAGGAGGTGGGCGAGGCGGGTGACCCGGGGCAGGCCGACCATCGCCGAGCCGCCCTTGAGGGTGTGCGCCTCGCGGAGCAGCGCGGTGACCATCTCGACGCGCCCGGCCGTGCCCTCGAGGCCGAGCAGGCTCGCCGCCAGGCTGTCGAGGCGTCCCTGCGCCTCCTCGGCGAAGAGACCGCGGAACTCGGCGTCGTGCCCGAATGGCCGGTCGGCGGGGACCATCCGGCTAGGCGCCGGCGATCCGGGCCGGGTCGAGCACGGAGTCGAGGTCGAGGAGCGTCACCAGGCGCGCGCCGCTGCGGTGCACCGCCAGCGCTCCGTGCAGCTCGGGGGTGGCGACCACCTCCGCGAGCTCGCCCACCTGGGGAAGGGCGGTGGCCGCCAGCGCGCCCCGGCCCGCCGCGCTGTCCACCACCACCGCGTAGGCGCACGAGGGCGTGGGCGCCGCACCGAGCAGGGCGCCGAGGTCGAGGAGGGGCACGATCTCACCGCGCACGTTGAGCAGCCCGCGCACGCACTCCGGTGCGGTGGGCACGGGCGTGGGTCGCGGCTCGGAGACCACCTCACGGGCGGCGGCGACCGGCACCGCGTAGGTGTCGTCGCCGACGGGGACGAGGAGTGCCCGCACCGGTCAGCGACCGCCGCCGGCGATCACGGCGACGTCGAGCTCGCCGGCCAGGCCCGCCTGCGCGGCGGCGGCGGCGGCGATCTCCTGGGCGGTCGACGACACCTGCCGGCTGCTCACCGTGATCTGCTCCATCGCCGACACCACCTGCTCGGTCGCGGAGCGCTGCTGCTGCGTGGTCATGCGCACCTGGGCGCAGCTCTCGACGACCCGCTCCATGAGCGCCAGCCCCGCCTGCATCTGCTTGGCGCCCTTCTCCATCGCCATCACCGTGGCGTTGGTCTCGGCCTGGGTCCCCTGGACGATATGACCGATCTCCCCGGCGGAGGTCTTCGAGCGCTCGGCGAGGCGGCGCACCTCGTCGGCGACCACGGCGAACCCGCGTCCCGCCTCGCCCGCGCGGGCTGCCTCGATGGCGGCGTTGAGGGCGAGCAGGTTGGTCTGGTCGGACAGATCGTTGATGAGCGTGAGGATCGCGGTGATGTCGGTGACCCGGGTCGCCAGGCTGAGGGTGCGCTCGCTGGAGACGCGCATGTCCTCCTGCGCCTGCTCGAGGGTCTGGCGGGTCTCCTCGGCCTGCGCCGCCACCTCGTCGAGGGTCTGGGCGACCGACCCGGCGGCGCGGGCCAGCTCCTCCATGCTCGCGGAGGTCTGGGTCGCGGCCGAGCTCTGCTCCACGGTGGTGGCGGCCAGCTCGTCGGAGGCGCTGCTCAGCCGCAGCGCGGAGCCGGCGCTGTCGGCGCTGGCGGCGCGCAGCCGGTCGACCAGGTCGGACAGCCGCTGCACCATGGCGTTGAACGCCTGGCCGAGCCGGTCGAGCTCGGCGGCGCCGGCGGGGCGCACCCGGACCGAGAGGTCGCCCGCGGCGACGCGCTCGGCGGCCAGGCTCAGCGCGGTGATCGGCCGGGTGGTTCGGCGGGCGAAGAGCACGGCGAAGGCGGTGAGCACCACGGCGCCGGCGAGCACCAGGACGATGGCGAGGGTGCGCAGCCCGTCGATCGGGCTGAGCGCGGCGGCGGCGCTCTCGGAGACCACCACCGCCCACTCCGGCCCCTGGACGTGGTCGTAGCCGGCGAGGGTGTCGTCGCCGTTCTCGCCCGGCCCCCGGACGGCGCCGGACTGGCCGGCGAGGCCGCTCTCGACCGCGGCGGTGCGGATCTGCGTCTGCAGCGCGCCGGCGGCGAGCATGGCGGCATCGTCGGTGACCGGCATCCCGGTCCGGTAGACGAGACGGTGGTCCTGGTCCACGGCCACCAGCTCGCTGGTGGCGCGGGTGTTGGCGTCGAGGTCCTTGAGCGTGGTCGCCAGCGCCGCGGGGCGCAGCAGGCCCACCACCACCGCCTCGGGGCGGCCGTCGGGGCCGGTCACCGGGGCGGAGATGAACCAGCGGAGGTGACCTCCCTGGTTGCGGAGCGAGCTGAGCGCAGGCCCGGCGGTGGCGCCCTGGAACCAGTCCTGGCCGCTCACGTCGACGGCGAGCTGCGGATCGCTCGCCGCCACCACGTGGCCGCCGAGGTCGACGAGCTCGAGCGCCGAGTAGGGGTCGGAGGGGTGGAGCAGCGCGAGCACGGCCGCGGAGGAGGCGCCCGCCGGCCGTGCCGAGAGCACGCTGGCGAAGTCGTCGAGGTCGCGGTGCCGCTCGGCCAGCCACAGCTCGAGGCGGGAGGTGGCCGCCCGGGCGAGGTTCTCGGCGGCGACGGAGCTCTCGTCGGCGATGCTGGAGGAGGCGCTGCGGCTGAGGAGCACGGCGAGCAGCACCATGATCGGCAGCGCGGCCACCAGCACGCCGGCGAGCAGGCGGACGAAGAAGCGCCGGCGGTGGTCGGCCCAGGTGGAGAGGAGGTGCATGGAGGCGGCGTGTCCTCGGTGCCGCGCGCAGAGCAGACCAGCGGTCGCCGGCCCGGTGCGGCGGACGGTCCGAGTGGGCGACGTCCGGCATCGTGGAGCCGCCGGCCTCCCGGGCCGTGGGGAATGACGGATCCGTTGCGCTGTTGTCGGTCCGGCGTCGCGCCCCGGCCGTCAGCGTCGCCGGACCCGCCGCCGCACCGCCCAGCCGAGGTCGGCGGCGACCTGCCGCCAGTAGCACTCGGCGACGTAGTAGAGGCCCAGCAGGGTGAGCAGGCCGATGCCCAGGTCGACGCTCCACCGGCCCTGCCGCGCCCAGTAGACGTCGCGGAGGTTGAGCAGCAGCGCGAACTCGTCGACCACCAGCGCCGCCCCCACGCCGAAGGGGATGGCGAGCCAGGGGTGCCAGCGGGACTGGTCGAGGTTGAGGGCGAGGAAGCCGCTGACCAGGACCAGGGCGATGCCCCAGACGTAGTGGTGGATGTGGAGGCCGCCGCCGGTGACGATGTCGTGGAAGGGGCCCAGCTGCACGTGGATCGCGTAGGTGAGGGCGCGGACCAGGCCGAAGGTGAGGCCGAAGGAGAGCAGCAGCCGCAGCGCCGTGCGGCGCCGGTCGTCGAGGTGCCGGGTCGCGGTGTCGCGGAGACGGCCGGTCAGGGTGTCGCGGCCGGGTGCGCCGTCACCGGTCGGGTGGGGGCAGCGTCTCATCGCCGCGCAGTCTGACGCGGCGGGAGGCCGCCGTCAGCGCACCGTGCCCTCCAGGCGCGCGCTGGCCGGCCGCATGCCCTCGACCGGCACCAGCAGCGAGCCGGTCTGGTGGCCGGGTGTGGTGGCGCTGAGCTGGATGGTCACGCTGCAGCTGCCGCCGGGGGCGAGCCGCGCCCGGCTGCACCCGTCGCGGACGATGTGGAATGCGGGGGCGGTGGTGGTCACCGTGCCGACGGTGACCGCGGACGGTCCGGTCGCGGTCACCGTGAAGGTGATCAGCGGGCTCAGCCCCGAGCCCGCCGGGACGGTCTCGACCACCGCCGGCGGCTGCACGCCGAGCGGCGCCGCTGCCACCGCCACCGCCACAGCCGGCCGCGGCGGGGGCGGTGGAGGGGTGGC
>JAQBPI010000190.1 GCA_028287605.1 Chloroflexota bacterium | reverse complement strand
CGGCATCGCCGTCGGAGGCGGCCTTGCCGTCGGGGGCGGGAGCCTCCGCCTCCGTCTCCCTCTCGGCCTCGGCCTCGGTCTCGGGCTCGGTCTCGGTCTCGACCTCCGCGGCGGGTGGGGTGGCGGCCGGCTTCACGCGGGAGCCTCGAGCGGGCTTGGTGCCCTCCTGCGCCTCCCGCGCCTCGGCGTCGAGGAGGGCGTCGAGGATGCGCTCCTCGGCGGTCTCGCGGGCGCTGCCCTCCACGTCGGCGACCCGATCGTTGTGGACCTCGGTGATGGTCTGCTCGAGCAGGTCTCGGATGATCGCCTCGACGTCGCGGCCGACGTAGCCCACCTCGGTGAACTTGGTGGCCTCCACCTTGATGAAGGGCGAGCGGGTGAGCCGGGCGAGCCGGCGGGCGATCTCCGTCTTCCCCACCCCGGTGGGCCCGATCATCAGGATGTTCTTGGGGATCACCTCCGCGCGCATCGCCTCGGGGAGGCGCTGGCGGCGGAGGCGGTTGCGCAGGGCGACGGCCACGGCACGCTTGGCGCCGTCCTGGCCGATGATGAACTCGTCGAGGCGGCTGACGATCTGCGCCGGCCGCAGCTCGTCGACGCTCGGGGGAGTGTCGGCGGCGGGCTCGGTCGCGTCGGCTCCGCCACCCGGGGTGGTGGGTGCCGGGGTGCCGGCGGGCGCGCCGCCCCCGGGCGGAGCGGTGTCCACGGGCTCGGCGCCCTCGCGCTCGCCGCGGGCGGCGGGGGTCAGGGGCGCCTCACCGTCGGGGACGTGGGCGGGGGCGCCACCGGGGCGCGTGTCGCTCATGGAAGGCTCTCCGCAGCCGTCTTCTCGCCGGCGGTGCCCGCGGGGGCCTCGTCGATGGTGTCGAGGGTCTGCACGGTGATGTGGTCGTTGGTGTAGATACAGAGGCTGGCCGCGATCTGCAGGGCGCGCCGCGCCACCTCGGGAGCGGTCAGCTCGGTGTTCTGCACCAGGGCACGGGCCGCGGCGTGGGCGTACGGCCCGCCGCTGCCGATGGCGGCGACGTCGTCGTCCGGTTCGATGATCTCACCATCGCCGCTGAGCAGGAGCAGCTGCGAGGAGTTGGCGACCAGCAGCATCGCCTCGAGGTGGCGCAGGTAGCGGTCGGTGCGCCACTCCCGGCTGAGCCCGACGGCGGCGCGGAGCAGGTTGCCCTGGTGCTTCTCGAGCTGCTGCTCGAACTTGTCGAACAGGGTGAAGGCGTCGGCGACCGCACCGGCGAAGCCGACGATGATCTCGTCGTGGAAGAGCCGCCGGACCTTGCCGGCGCGGTGCTTCATGACCACGTCGCCGACGGTCACCTGGCCGTCGCCGGCGATGGCGACCTGACCTCCCCGCTTGACCGCCACGATGGTGGTCGCATGCGGCCGTGCTGCGCGCATGCTCACCCGGCGGCGGTGCGTGCCGCCGTGGCCTTGGGCGGTCGGTATTTGCAGTTCGGGTAGCCGGAGCAGCTCACGAAGGCGCCGAAGCGCCCCTGGCGGCGAACCAGGGGACGCTCGCAGTCCGGGCAGGCGCCGAGCTCCGGGTCGAGCACCACCGGCGCGACCGGCACCGCCGCCGCGGCCCCGGCGCCGTCGGCGGGGGCGCCGTTGGCGGGGGCACCCTCGGCAGGCGCGTCGCCCTTGATGTGGCGGCACTTGGGATAGCCGGAGCAGCCCACGAACGGGCCGCGCCGGCCCATGCGGGTGACCAGTGGCTTGCCGCAGTCGGGGCAGGGCTCCCCGGTCGGCTGGGCTGCAGGGCGGCCGCCCTGCTCGCCGCTGCCGCGGGGCTGGATGTACTTGCAGTCGGGATAGTTGGAACAACCCACGAAGGGGCCGCGACGGCCGCTCTTGCGGGCCAGCCGCTTGCCGCACTCGGGGCAGGCACCCAGCTCCTCGGGAGTGGCATCGCCCTCGGCGCCGGCGGGCTTGGCCGCCTCGTCGCGGAGGTACTTGCAGTCCGGGTAGCCGGAGCAGCCGGTGAACGGGCCGCGCTTGCCCTGGCGCACCACCAGCGGGCGCCCGCAGTCGGGGCAGGGCTCGCCGGTGGGCTCGGGCGCCGGCCCGTCCTTCTTGATGTACTTGCACTCGGGGTAGCGGGAGCAGCCCGTGAACTCGCCGAAGCGGCCCTCGCGGACCACCAGCCGGCCCTCCTCGCACTCCGGGCACGCCTCGCCGGTGTCCTTGGTGGGGATGCGCACCCGCTCGAGGTTGTTCTCGGCCTTCTCCAGCGTGTCGGCGAAGGGCGTGTACCAGTCGCGGATGGTGGATTCGAAGCCGGCGTGCCCATCCTCCACCCCGTCCAGCCGCTTCTCCAGGTCGGCGGTGAAGGCGACGTCGACGATGGCGGGGAACTGCGTGCGGAGCACGCCGTCGACGGTCTTGCCCAGCTCGGTGGGATGCAGCCGCCGCTCCTCCTGGCGCACGTACTTGCGCTCCTGGATGACGTCGACGGTCGGCGCGTAGGTGGAGGGCCGGCCGATGCCGCGCTCCTCCATCTCCTTGATCAGCGACGCCTCGGTGTAGCGGGGGGGCGGCTGGGTGACGTGCCCCTCGCGGGTCAGCTGCTGCAGCGCCAGCAGGGCGCCCTCGCTGAGCGCCGGGAGGCTGCGGTCCTTCTGGTCGTCGTCGCGGCGCAGCACCTTGGTGAACCCGTCGAAGCGGAGCACCGACCCGTTGGCGCGGAAGACGTAGTCGCCCGCGTTGATGTCCACCCGGGTGGTGTCGAACTTCGCCGGGGCCATCTGGCTGGCCACGAAGCGGCGCCAGATCAGGTCGTAGAGCTTCAGCTGCGGGGCGCTCAGGTGCGCCGCGACCGACTCCGGGGTGCGCACGGGGTCGGTTGGGCGGATCGCCTCGTGGGCGTCCTGCGCGGCCACCGGAGCCTTGGTCTTCGACGCCTTGGGGGCGCCCCGGCCCACGTACTGCTTCCCGAAGGCGGATTCGATGTGGGCGTGGGCGGCGTCGCGCGCGGTGTCGCTGATGCGCGTCGAGTCGGTGCGCATGTAGGTGATCAGGCCGACGGGCCCCTCGCTTCCCAGCTCGATCCCCTCGTAGAGGACCTGGGCGAGCTGCATGCTCTTCTTCGGCGCCATCCGCAGCCGCGTGCTCGCGTCCTGCTGCATCGTGCTGGTGGTGTAGGGATTGGGCGCGGAGCGCGTGGACTCGCGGGCGGTGACCTTGGCGACCTCGAAGGCCGGCACCCCGGCACCGGGGCGGCCCTCCTCGTCGACGCCGAGGGCGGCCATCACCCGCAGCGCCGCGGCCTCGTCGGGGAGGCGGAGCTTGCTGTCACCGGGATCGGCGGGCTTGGCGGAGAGCTCCTCCTCCTCGCCCTCGGCCTCGCCGGCGTCGCCCCGCCGGGCGTAGAGCCGGGCGGTGAGGCTGGCCCCCTTCTCAGTCGCCAGCTGGGCCTCGACCGTCCACCACTCCTCGGGGACGAAGGCGTCGATCTCGTTCTCGCGATCGACCACGAGGCGCACCGCGACCGACTGAACCCGGCCGGCGCTCAACCCGGTGCGCACCTTCTTCCAGAGGAAGGGGCTGAGCTGGTAGCCCACCAGGCGGTCGATGACCCGGCGCGCCTCCTGGGCGGCGACCAGGTCGCGGTCGATCAGCCGGGGGGCGAGCAGCGCCGCCTCGACGGCGGCGCGCGTGATCTCGTGGAAGACCACGCGCTGAGGGTCCTTGAGGCGGAGCGCCTCGGCGAGGTGCCAGGCGATGGCCTCGCCCTCTCGATCGGGGTCGGAGGCGAGGATCACCTCGATGGCGCCCTTGGCCGCGGCGCGCAGCTCCTTGATCTGCGCCTCCTTGGTGACCTCGTACTGGGGCGCGAAGCCCTTCTCGAGGTCGACGCCGAGCTTCGACTTGGGCAGGTCGCGGACATGGCCCATCGAGGCCTTGATCGTGTAGCCGGAATCGAGGAACCGGCTGAGCGTGCGCGCCTTGCTCGGTGACTCGACGATGATGAGGCGGTTGGCCATACGCTGCAGTCTCTCCGCGGTCGCTGCCAGTCAAACTCGCCGGCCGCGGCGTGCGGCCGATCATAGCAGCGGTCTCGAGACGGCTCGGATCGCCGTCACCGGCGTCCGACCCGGCTGACCCCGCCCCCGGGGAGGCTCCGGACCCAGCCCCCGAGCTCGAGGGCGCAGAGGCGGACGGCGATCTCGGCGGCCCCCGCGCCGGTAGCCTCGGCGAGCTGGTCCGGGTGCACCGGGTCACTGCCGACCAGGTCGAGGAGGGCGCGCAGGGCGGGATCGCCGGGGGGCGCGGCGGGCGTCCCCACCCCCCGCCGCGGGGCCGTCAGGCAGAGCTCGGGGAGGGCCGCGGCGAGGTCGTCCACCTCGAGCAGGGGAATCGCGCCGTCGCGGATCAGCCGGTTGGTGCCGCGACTCTGGGCACTGCGCACCGACCCGGGGACGGCGAGGACCTCCCGCCCCAGGTCGGCGGCATGCCGGGCGGTGCTCAGCGCCCCGCTGCGCTCGCCCGCCTCCACCACCACCACTCCCAGGGCGAGGGCGGCGATCAGCCGGTTGCGGCGCGGGAAGCGCCAGGCGACCGGCTCGGTGCCCGGCGGGTCCTCGGAGACCACCGCGCCGGCGCCGCAGACCGCCTCCAGCAGCCGCTCGTGGCCTGGCGGGTAGCAGAGGTCGACGCCGCAGCCGAGCACGGCGAGGGTGGGACCGCCGGCCTCGAGCGCGCCGCGATGGGCGGCGGCGTCGATGCCCCGGGCGAGCCCGCTGATCACCAGCACACCCGCGGCCGCCAGCTCACGCCCCAGATCGCGAGCCACCTCCAGGCCGGTCAGGGTGGCCGCTCGCGCCCCCACCACCGCCACCGCGGTCACCGGCGGGGGCCACAGCGCCCCGCGCACCCAGAGCTCGGCGGGAGGCATGGCCAGGTGCTCCAGCGGGGCCGGCCAGCCCGGCTCCCCGCGGACCACCCGCCGGCAGGCGCTCACGACCCGGTCTCGCCGCGGTGGCGGAGCGCCTCGGCCAGCGCGTCCTCCCCCACCCGATCCTCACCGGCCAGGTCGGCCACGGTGCGCGCCACCCGGAGCACCCGGTGGAAGCCGCGGGCGCTCAGCCCCAGCCGCTCGCCGGCGGCGGCGAGCAGCCGCGTGGCCGCGGCGGTGGGTCGGGAGGTGCGGAGCAGGCGGCGGGCGTCGAGCAGCGCGTTGAGCGGGGCGCCGGCCGGCTCCTCGCGGTCGCGCTGGCGGCCGCGCGCCGCCTCCACCCGGCTGCGCGCCGCCGCCGAGGGCTCCTCCGGGTTGGCGTCGAAGAGCCGGCCGTAGGCCTGGCGCGGCACCCGGACGACGAGGTCGATGCGGTCACGCACGGGCCCGCTCAGCCGCGCCTGGTACGCGGTGAGCGCCCGGGGCTCGCAGGAACAGAGCTGCGCCGCGTCCTCGTGGTGACCGCAGGGGCAGGGGTTGGCGGCGGCCACCAGGGCGATCGACGCGGGGAAGACCACCGCCCCGCGCACCCGGGCCACGGTGATGGTCCGCTCCTCCAGCGGCTGTCGAAGCGCCTCGAGATGGGCGCGGGAGAACTCGCAGAGCTCGTCGAGGAAGAGGACTCCGCGATGGGCCAGGCTGATCTCGCCGGGCCGGGCGAGCCCGGGACCGCCGCCCACCAGGCCGGCGCGCGAGATGGAGTGGTGGGGGGCGCGGAAGGGCGGGCGCAGCGAGGCCGCGGGCCGGTCGCGCAGCGCCCCGCGCAGCGAATAGACGGCCGCGACCTCCAGGCCCTCCTCCACCACGAGGTCGGGGAGCAGCGAGGCGAGGGCGCGGGCGAGCATGGTCTTGCCCGACCCCGGCGGGCCCACCATGAGCAGGTTGTGGCCGCCGGCGGCGGCGATCTCCAGGGCGCGCTTGGCGGTGGCCTGGCCGCGGATGTCGGCGAGATCGACGCCGCCGTCGGGCGCGGGTGGCGGCGGCCCGGGGATGGCCGGCGGCAACGGTGCGGTGCCGTCGAGGTGCTCGACGCAGGCGCGGAGCGAGAGCGGGGCCACCACCTCGAGACCCTCGACCAGGCAGGCCTCGGCGGCGTTGCCCGGCGGCACCACCAGCCGGCGCACCCCGGCGGCGCGCAGGCAGCGGGCCATGGGCAGCACCCCGGCCACCGGGCGGAGCCCGCCGTCGAGGGCGAGCTCGCCGAGCAGCGCGGTGCCCGTGAGGCGGAGCTGGAGGCCGGCGCAGCGCAGCACCGCGACCGCGATCGCCAGGTCGAAGCCGGTGCCCTCCTTGGGGAGCTCGGCGGGGGCGAGGTTGACGGTCAGCTTCCGGTTGGGGAAGTCGAAGCCGGAGTTGCCGACCGCCGCCTTGACCCGCACCCGCGCCTCCTGGATGGCGCGGTCGGTCAGGCCCACCACGGTGAAGCCGGGGAGCCCGGTGCTCAGGTCGGCCTCCACCGTCACCGGCACGCCTGCGATGCCCTGGACGGCGCAGCAGGTGGCGCTCGCAGTCATACTGTCCAGTATATGCCACGGGCCTGTGGTATTGCGGGTGCACTGTCAGCCCGCAAGAAATCACGGGAATCCGTGATGTTCCGGTCTCGGGCGCGGCCTACGCTGCTCGTTCGGGAACCTGAGCCCAGCGGCCCGGTCCCGTCTCGGAGGAGGACGGTGATGGCTCCGGTCACGGAGGGAGTGGGGAGGTGCGCGCACTGCGGCGCCGC
>JAQBPI010000108.1 GCA_028287605.1 Chloroflexota bacterium | reverse complement strand
GGGCAGCCGCTGCTCACCCGTACGGTCACGCCCACCGTCGCCTCCGCGGCCATCCCCGGCGGTGGGCGGGTGGCGAGCTACCTCGACCCCGCCATCGCCGGGCGGAACCAGCTCCACCTCACCTTCTTCGACGCCCGGGGCGGGGAGCTGGCGGTCGCCGCCGTCTCGGTGGTCGCGGAGGACGAGACGGGGCGGAGGCTGCCGCTGCAGACCCGGCGCTTCGGCGACGGCCACTTCGTCGCCGACGCCGAGCTCACCGCCGGCGCCTGGCGCCTGCGGATCGACGCGACCACCGCGGGCGCGCGCCACCTGTCGCTGGAGACGCGACACGGCGTGGACGCCCGTGACCGCAACCAGAACCCATCGGCTCCAGGGAGGAACGGCCCGTGATCACGGTGACACTGCAGGTGGAGGGGATGACCTGTGACGGATGCGAGCAGAGCGTGCGCCGCGCGGTCGAGCAGGTGAGCGGGGTGAGCGAGGCCACCGCCGACCATGAGGCCGGCGTCGTGTCCGTGCGCATGGTCGAGAGCGCCGACATCCTCGCCGTGCGCAGCGCCATCCTCGACGCCGGGTTCACCACCGGTGCGATCCCTCGCTCCGGCTAGCGCCCTCCGGCTCTGTCGCGCTTCCTAGTCCGGCAGCGGCACCGGCACCGGAAGCGGCACGGCGCGGTCGCGGAAGTCGGTCAGGCTGCCGTTGAAGCGCAGCGCGCTGATCAGCTCCCGCACCTTCTCGATGCCACCGTGGCCACTCTCGATCGCCTCGGTCACGCAGGTCTGCAGGTGATTCTCGAGGAGGACGCGGTTCACCTTCTCGAGCGATGCCTGCATGGCCGCGATCTGCTTCATCACGTCGGCGCAGTAGGCGCTGCTCTCGACCATGCCGATCACCCCGTCGATGTGGCCGCGCACCGTCTTGAGGCGCAGCAGGGCGTCGTGCTGGTATTCCGGCAGCATGCCGAACAGTGTACCCGTGGTGGCGCGGTGCGACCGTTCCGGACGTGCGTGTGACAGTTCGGCCACCGGGCGACTGCCGTGGCCGGTGCGCCTCACCATGTCCGGGATGGCTCTCACCCCGGCGTCACGGCGGCAGCGACGGTCATGACATTGTGGCGACGCGTTCTCGGCGACGACCGGCGGCAGCCGGAGCCGCCGCCGCCGCCGGCTGCGGACCCCGGGCCAGAGGAGCGTCCCGGCGACCTCCCCTGCGCGGCCACCGGCTGCGCCGAGACCACCGGGGTGGGCTGCGCCTATCTCGACCGGCGCGGACGCGCCTGCCCCACCGCCTGGTGCCCGGCCCACCGCGACATCGCCGCGGGGAGGGTGTACTGCCGCCGTCACGCCGGGGTGGTGCGGGCTCTCGCCGGCGGTGCCGGCACCCGGCTCCCCGACCTCGAGACCCGAGCCCCCAGCCTCGTCGAGTGGCTTGCCCGTGACCTCGGCGACGACCTCGGCCACCTGCTGATGGCCACCGGCGCCGGCGACGCGGTGACCAGCGAGGCCGCGCAGCTGGTGGACGGGGGGCGGGCGAAGGAGCAGATCTGGGAGCGCAGCTGGCGGCTCTGCCGGCACACCGGGTTCGTCCACCGGGTCGCGCTGCAGGTGGCGGAGGGGCACGACACCGCCGTGGTGGTGCGGGTGGGGCGTCGCGAGGTGGCGCGCCTGACGCCGCCGTGGATCGAGGCACGCGGTCGCGGCGAGCACCTCAGTGCCGAGGAGGACGCGCGCCGGCGCGCCCTGTTCCGCGAGGCGGTGCTCGCCGCGGTGCGGCGCGGCCTCGCCGAGGTGGCGCTCGAGCGCGCCTGACCGTCAGGGGCCCGGCCGGGCCACCGGCGCGTCGCGCTCGCGGCGGGCCATCACCGCGAAGTGCAGCAGCGTGGTGGTGCCGAGCAGGGGGACGCCGAGGGCGAGCGCGACCGGTCCCACCGGGCCGTCGACCGAGCGCACCACCAGCAGGATCGCCAGCACCGCGCCGGTGAGCACGGTGTTCCGCTTCCCCCACTCCGTCGCCGACAGCTCGGGGCGCCGCCCGTAGAGCTGGAAGCCGACGCCGAACAGCAGCGGTCCGAGGTAGCGGGCCAGCATCAGGCCGCCGAGCCAGGCGGGGACGATGCCGAGGGCCACGTTGCCCACCGCCGCCATGGAGAAGAAGACGCAGTCCATCACCGGGTCGAGCGCCTGGCCGAGCCGGGTGACCGGTCCGAAGCGCCGCGCGATCCAGCCGTCGAGCAGGTCGAACAGGGCGGCGACGGCGCCGATGGTGCCCCAGAGGATGAACCCCAGCCGGTGCGGGGTGGAGAGGAAGGCGCAGCAGGTCAGCCCCGCGCAGCTGTAGGCGCGCATCGCGGTGAGCCCGTTGGGAGCGCCGAGGCGGTCGACGGGCGCGCCGTCCGGCGTGGTCAGCAGCGCCGCGCCGACCAGCGGAACCGCGGTGACCGCCAGCCACCAGGCCAGCGCCGCGATCGCGGCGACCAGCGCCGCACGCGGCGACTGGAGCTGGGCCACGCCCACCGCGAACGCCTCGGTGAGCACCAGCCCGAGCGCCGCCCAGGCTGCGAAGGAGCGGCGCAGCCGCGGGCTGCCGCGGAGACGGTCGCGAGAGCCGGCCCACAGCCCCGCGAGACCGGTGAGGCCGCGGTCGCCCTCCACGACCTGACTCACCTCAGCCAGCGGCTGGCCTCGACCGGACGGGTGACCTGCTCGACCTGGGCGCCGAGCATGCGCAGCTTGTCGACCAGCGCCTCGTAGCCGCGGTCGAGGTGGTAGACGTCCTCGATCTCGGTCACGCCCTCGGCGCAGCACGCGGCGATCACCATGGCGGCGCCGCTGCGGATGTCGAGCACCCGCACCAGGGTGCCGCGCAGCGCCGCCGGCCCGTGGATGATCGCGCTGCGCCCGTCGATCGTCACCTCGGCGCCGAGCCGGCGCAGCTCGTCCACGTGCCGGAAGCGGTTGTCGTGGACCGCCTCGCTGATCGTGCTGGTGCCCTCCGCCTGGGTCATCAGGGTGACGAACTGGGGCTGGAAGTCGGTCGCGAAGCCGGGGTGCGGCCAGGTGGTCACGTCCACCGCGCGCAGCGTGCGCTCGCGGTGCACGCGCACATGGGTGGTGCCCTCCTCGATGTCGCAGCCGGCGGAGCGCAGCTTGTTGATCAGCGGGCGCACGTCGGCGGGCGCCAGCTGCTCGAGGGTGACGTCGCCGCCGGTGGCCGCGGCCGCCACCATGTACGTCCCCGCCTCGACGTAGTCGCTGGTGACGCTGTGGCGCACCCCGTGGAGCAGGCCGCCGGTGCCCTCGACGACGATCTGCTCGGTGCCCGCGCCGGTGATGCGCGCACCCATGCCGTTCAGGCAGCGGGCCAGGTCGACGACGTGCGGCTCGCGCGCGGCGTTGCCGATCGCGGTGATCCCCTCGGCGAGGCAGGCGGCCATCATCAGGTTCTCGGTGCCGGTCACGGTGGGCATGTCGAGGTCGACGCGGGCGCCGTGCAGCGGTAGCCGCGCGCTGGCCACGTAGCTGTTGTCGCGGATGTCCACGCTCGCACCCATGGCGCGCAGCCCGACGAGGTGCTGGTCGAGGCGGCGCAGACCGATGTCGTCGCCGCCGGGGCGGGGGATGAGCGCCTCGCCGGTGCGGGCGAGCAGCGGTCCGAGCATCAGCACCGAGCCGCGCAGCCGCCGCGCCAGCTCGGGGTCGGGGCGAACCGACGGGGTCTGGTTGGCGCGCAGCCGCCAGGTGGAGCCCCGTGCCTGGTCGACGCCGACGCCGAGGTCGCGCAGCATCGCGCCCATGGTCTCGATGTCCTCGATGCACGGCACGTTGCTGAGCTCGACCGGCTGATCGGTGAGCAGGCAGGCCGCCATCGCCGGCAGCGCGGCGTTCTTGCTGCCCGAGGCGGTGACGGTGCCCTGGAGGCGCTGCGGCCCGGTGATGCGGAGCACGTTCATGGCCGCCAAGGGTACGCGGTCGAGGCGGGCGCCCTCAGGGGCGCCCGCAGCCCGGTCAGGCCCTGGCCGCACCCAGGCAGACGTGCACCATCCGGATGCGGCCCTTCTCCGCCTCCACCACCATCGCCACGGGACGGTTGAACGCGGCGCCGGAGGCGGTGCGGCCGCGGGCGTCGAAGTCGACGGTCACGCTGGCCCCGGCGCCGTTCATGCGCTCCACGCTCAGCGTCTGGGTGCGCACGTTGGCCTGCAGCCAGCCGAGGAACTTCAGCAGCTGGGCGGTACCCCGGTGGCAGACCAGGATCCTCCCGACAGGGAAGAACACGAACGCGTCGGGGGTGAAGAGCGTGGCGATGTCCTCGGCGTCGCCCGCGTTGACGCGCTCGACCAGCTCGACCGCCAGCTCACCGGCGTTCGGTGCCGCCGGCGCCTCGGGCCGCGTC
>JAQBPI010000105.1 GCA_028287605.1 Chloroflexota bacterium | reverse complement strand
GTACCTCGGCGTGTGGCCGCCCCGAATAGCGATCGCGAAGCGAGCGCCGCCGGCGAGTGCCGGCGAGGGGGGGCGGGAGCCGGCATCGGGCGCGCCAGCGCACGATGTCTTGCGACCAGACGGGGGGGACGCAGTCCCCCCCGGGTCAAAACCGGCGGCAGAGCGGGCGTACGCGAATCTCGACCGGCCGCAGAACTGCCGGGCATCTCGACCGGCGGCAGAACTGCCGGGCATCTCCACCGGCGGCAGAGCGGCCCCCGCGAATCTCGACCGGCGGCAGAACTGCCGGGCATCTCCACCGGCGGCAGAACGCCGCGCCCCTCAACCCTATGGCAGATCGGCCGAGCATCTCCCACCGTCGGCCGATCGGCCCGGGCATCTCCACCTGCCGCAGATCGGCCGAGCATCCCAACCGGCGGCAGACTGCCGTGACACCCACACCACCCGCCCCCGGCCAACTCCACCCCTCCCCCTATACTCCCGGCCGATGCCCGCCACCACCCGCGACCCCAAGGCGATCACGCCGAAGAGCGAGGACTTCGACCGCTGGTACGTCGACGTCGTCCGGCGCGCCGAGCTCGCCGACTACACGCCGGTGGGCGGGTGCATGGTGGTGCGGCCCTACGGCTGGGGGCTGTGGGAGAACATTCGCGACGCGCTCGACGCGATGATCAAGGCGACCGGGCACGAGAACATGCAGTTCCCGCTGTTCATCCCCGAGTCGCTGCTGACCAAGGAGGCGGAGCACGTCGAGGGGTTCGCCCCGGAGGTGGCCTGGGTCACCCACGGCGGCCAGAAGAAGCTGGAGGAGCGGCTCGCGGTGCGGCCCACCAGCGAGACCATCATCTGCACCCTCTACGCCGACTGGATCCACTCCTGGCGCGACCTGCCGGTGCTGGTCAACCAGTGGGCCAACGTGGTCCGGTGGGAGAAGCGTACCCGTCTCTTCCTGCGCACCACCGAGTTCTGGTGGCAGGAGGGGCACACCTTCCACGAGACCTCCGACGAGGCCGCGGAGGAGGTGGAGCGGATGCTCGGCTGCTACCGCACCCTCGCCGAGGACTGGCTGGCGCTCGCCGTCATCCCCGGTCGCAAGACCCAGTCGGAGAAGTTCGCCGGCGCCGACTACACCATGTCGATCGAGGCGATCATGTCCGACGGCCTGGCCCTGCAGGCGGGCACCTCGCACCACCTCGGGCAGAACTTCACCCGCGCCTACGACATCACCTACACCGGCCGCGACAACACCGTGCAGCACCCCTTCCAGACCTCGTGGGGGCTGTCGACGCGGATCATCGGCGGGGTGATCATGGCCCACGGCGACGACCGCGGCCTGGTGCTGCCCCCGCGGGTGGCCCCGGTTCAGGTGGTGGTGGTGCCGATCGAGCGCAGCAACGACCCGGAGGGCGCCGAGGCGGTGCGCGCCGCCTGCGCCCGGCTCGAGCAGGAGGTGGCGGGCCGGGTGCGGCTGAGGGTCGACCGCCGCGAGGGGCACAGGCCCGGCGAGAAGTACGCCCACTGGGAGCTGCGCGGGGTGCCGCTGCGGATCGTGGTGGGCAGCCGCGACCTCGCGGAGGGCTCGGTGAGCGTGGTGCGCCGGCTCGACGGCCACGAGCAGCGGCTGCCGCTCGCCGAGGTGGGGGAGAGGCTGCCCGGGCTCCTCGACGAGGTCCAGGAGCTCCTCCGCGAGCGCGCCCGGCGGCTCCTGGGCGACCACAGCCGGGAGGTGGCCGACCTCGAGGGGCTGCGCGCCGCCTTCGCCGACGGCCCCGTCTTCGCCAACGCCCCCTTCTGCGACCGGCCCGAGTGCGAGGCGGCGGTCAAGGCGGCGGTGCACGCGGTCACGGTGCGCTGCCTCCGCTCGGACCGCGCCGGCGAGGGGCGGCCCTGCCTGGTCTGCTCGACCCCCGCGGAGCACGTCGCGGTCATCGCCCGCGCATACTGACCGGTCCGAAACCGCCGGGCCCCGCTCTCCGTTCCAGCTGTTCACACGAGGGAGGGGCGGACCACCGGTCGGAGGTGACAGTTGGCGGTTCAGGCCGTGGTCCAGGTGGCCCCGCGTGTGGGGGAGGGTACACTCAACCGGGCGATGCCACTCAACGAACTGCTGCCCAAGACCTCATACCTCTCGGATGGGGACCGCGAGATGCTGGTCCGTGCCCACGAGGTGGCGGAGCGGGCCCACAAGGGACAGTTCCGGCTCAGCGGCGAGCCCTACATCGAGCACCCGTTGTCGGTGGCCGGCATCCTCGCCGACCTCCGGCTCGACGCCGACACCCTGGCCGCGGCGCTCCTCCACGACACCGTCGAGGACACCGACGTGACCCTCGAGTGGCTCCGGGCGGAGTTCGGCGACCACGTCGCCCGCCTGGTCAACGGGGTCACCAAGCTCGGCAAGATCCACATGCGCAGCCGGGAGCAGGTGCAGGCGGAGAACATCCGCAAGATGCTGGTGGCGATGGCCGAGGACATCCGCGTGGTCCTCATCAAGCTCGGCGACCGCCTGCACAACATGCGCACCGTCGAGGCGCTCCCGCCCGAGCGGCGGCAGCGCATCGCCCGGGAGACCCTCGACATCTACGCGCCGCTGGCTCACCGCCTCGGCATCTGGCAGATGAAGTGGGAGCTCGAGGACCTCGGCTTCGCCCAGGTCGACCCCGAGAACTTCCAGGCCATCGAGTTGAAGCTGGCGCGGCAGCGGCAGGAGCGCGAGGCGTTCGTTCGCAACATCGCCGAGATCCTCGAGCGCGAGGTGGAGGACATCGGGGTCAGCGCCGACATCTCCGGCCGGCCCAAGCACGTCTACAGCATCTTCGAGAAGATGAAGAAGACCGGCAAGGGCTTCGAGGAGATCTTCGACCTCATCGCCATCCGCGTCCTGGTCGACTCGGTGAAGGACTGCTACGGCGTGCTCGGCGTGGTGCACTCCCTGTGGAAGCCGATCCCCGGGCGGTTCAAGGATTACATCGCCATGCCCAAGGGGAATGGCTACCAGTCCCTGCACACCACCCTGGTCTCGCATACCGGCGAGGCCATGGAGGTGCAGATCCGCACCCACGAGATGCACCAGACCGCCGAGTACGGCGTCGCCGCCCACTGGCGCTACAAGGAGGGCGGTCTCCACGACGACCGCTTCGACGAGCGCTTCACCTGGCTGCGCCTGCTCATGGACTGGCAGAAGGAGGTGCTCGACGCCGAGACCTTCGTCGACACCGTCAAGGTCGACATCTTCCAGGACGAGGTCTTCGTCTTCACCCCCAAGGGCGACGTCCGCTCGCTGCCCGCGGGCAGCACCCCGGTCGACTTCGCCTACCGGGTGCACACCGAGGTCGGTCACCGCTGCATCGGCGCGAAGACCAACGGGCGCATGGTGCCGCTCGACCACGTGCTCGAGAACGGCGACATCGTCGAGGTGCTCACCACCAAGGGTCCGCACGGCCCGTCGCGCGACTGGCTCACCTTCGTCAAGACCAGCAGCGCCCGCGAGAAGATCCGCGGCTGGTTCAAGAAGGAGCGGCGCGAGGAGAACATCCAGAAGGGCCGCGAGCAGCTCGACAAGGAGTTCCGCCGGATGCGCCAGCTCGCGCTCGGCACGGTCAAGGACGACCGCCTGCTCGAGCTGGCCCACGAGTTCAAGTTCGGCTCCGTCGACGACTTCGTCGCCGCGGTCGGCTACGGCGACATCAGCGCCCGCTCGGCGGTGCTCCGCTACACCGCGATGGAGGAGGGCGGGCCCACCGAGCAGCGCGACGACCGCGTGCTCACCATCCCGCTCACCAGCACCCCGCGGCCCACCGGAGAGGTGCGGGTGCTCGGCGTCGGCGACGTGCTCACCTCGCTGTCGCAGTGCTGCAAGCCAGTCGCAGGCGAGCCGATCAAGGGCTACATCACCCGTGGCAAGGGCGTCTCCGTGCACCGCACCGGCTGCGTGAACATCGTCAACGCCGCCGACGCCGCCCGGCTCGTCGACGTGGAGTGGGAGCGCGGCGCCCGCCAGCTCTACCCGGTCGGCATCAAGATCGAGGCCTGGGACCGGACCGGGCTGCTCCGCGACATCGCCGCGGTGATCGCCGAGTCGAAGATCAACCTGAGCGGCGCCGACGTCCAGGTCTTCGACGACCGCACCGCGGTGATCTCCACCATCGTCGAGATCCAGAGCCTGACCCAGCTGAGCCGCCTGCTGGAGCGCCTCGAGGCGATCCGCGATGTGCACACCGTCGCCCGCGAGGCGAGCTAGGCGTCCCCGCCGCGCCCACCGCGGCTAGACTCCCGCGCTGTGCCTCCGCTCGGCGCCCCCCGGGGCACCCACGACCTGCTTCCCGACACCGCCACGGCGTGGCGGTGGCTCCACGGGGTGCACGCCGAGGCGGCCGAGCTCCACGGCTACCGTCCCATCGACACCCCCGTCTTCGAGCAGACCGAGCTGTTCGAGCGCGGGGTGGGCACCGGCACCGACGTGGTCGACAAGGAGATGTACACCTTCTCCGATCGTGGCGGGCGCTCGCTGACGCTCCGGCCGGAGGGCACCGCCGGCGTGCTGCGCGCCGTGCTCCAGGCCAATCTCCTCGAGGAGGCGCGGCCGGTGCGTGCCCACTACGCCGGCCCCATGTTCCGCTACGACCGGCCCCAGAAGGGGCGGTACCGCCAGTTCCACCAGGTGGGCATCGAGTGCATCGGGGAGCGCAGCCCCGAGCTCGACGTCGAGGTCATCGAGGTGGGCTGGCGCTTCCTCCAGGCGCTGGGGCTGGCCGGGGTGGTGCTGCAGGTCAACAGCCTCGGTGACCTCGACGACCGGATGCGCTATCGCGAGGCGCTGCTCGCCTACTACCGGCCGCTGGCCGACCGCCTCTGCGACGACTGCCGCCGCCGGCTGGAGATCAACCCGCTGCGCCTGCTCGACTGCAAGCGCGACGAGTCGCTGCGCGACGCGGCGCCGGTGATCACCGACTCGCTCGGCGAGAGCAGCGCCGCCTATTTCGCCGCGGTGCGCGGCGGGCTGGAGGCGGCGGGGGTCGCCGCCGAGCACAACCCGCGGCTGGTGCGCGGCCTCGACTACTACGCCCACACCGCCTTCGAGTACTGGCACAGCTCGCTCCAGGGCGCCCAGAACTCGCTCGGCGGGGGCGGCCGCTACGACGGTCTCGCCGAGGCCATCGGCTTCCCCGCGACCCCGGGGATCGGCTACGCCTTCGGGGTCGAGCGGCTGCTGCTGGTGGCGGGTGAGCAGGGCTCGGCCCCGGCGCCGCAGCCGGCCTGCGACGTGGTGGTCTGCTCGCTCGGCCCCGCCGAGGCGCAGCCGGCCGCGCAGCTCGCCCGGGTGCTCCGCGCCGCCGGGGTGCGCACGGTTCTGGACGCCAGCGACCGCAAGCTCGATCGCAAGCTGAGGAACGCCGACCGGCTCGGCGCGCGACTCTGCGTCATCGTCGGCGAGGACGAGGTCCGCGAGGGCGCCGCGATGGTCCGCGACCTCGGCCGGCGCACCCAGGAACGGCACCCCGCCGCCGGGGTCGTCGACGCGGTGACCGCCGCCCTCGCCGCCGGGCGCGCCGCCTGATGGCGACCGAGCGCACCCCCTGCGGCGAGCCCCGGATCGCCGATGCCGGCAGGCACATCACCGTGTACGGCTGGGTCGACCACCACCGCGACCACGGCGGCCTGAAGTTCGTCGACCTCCGCGACCGCAGCGGCATCCTCCAGGTGGTGTTCAACCCCACCACCGCCCCCGAGGCCCACCAGACGGCGCAGCGGGTGCGCCAGGAGTGGGTGCTGCGCGTCGAGGGGGAGCTCCGTCCGCGCGGAGGGAACGTCAACCCGAAGCTGGAGACCGGCGAGGTCGAGCTCCACGCGACCGCCTGCACGGTGCTGTCGGCGGCGCGCACCCCGCCGTTCCCGGTGAACGAGGAGTCGGAGGTCGACGAGCGCCTGCGGCTGCGCCACCGCTCCCTCGACCTCCGCCGTCCCCGCCTGCAGCGCAACCTGCGCGCCCGCGCCCGGTTCATCGGCGGCCTGCGCCGCGCGATGGAGTCCCTCGGCTTCTTCGAGATCGAGACGCCGATGATGATCCGCGCCACCCCCGAGGGCGCGCGCGACTACCTCGTCCCCAGCCGGGTCTCCCCAGGCCGCTTCTACGCACTGCCCCAGTCGCCCCAGCTCTACAAGCAGCTCTGCATGGTCGCCGGCCTCGACCGGTACTTCCAGATCGCCCGCTGCATGCGCGACGAGGACCTGCGCGCCGACCGCCAGCCGGAGTTCACCCAGCTCGACGTGGAGATGTCCTTCATCGATGAGGAGGACATCTTCGCGGTGCTCGAGCAGGTGATCTCCGAGGCCTGGGAGGAGGCGGGGTTCGCGGGGCGCATCCGCACCCCGTTCCCGCGGATCACCTGGCACGAGGCGATGGATCGCTACGGCAGCGACAAGCCGGACACGCGTTTCGGCCTGGAGCTGCGAGATCTCACCGAGGTGGCGCGCGGCTGCGGCTTCCGCGTCTTCGCCGACGCGGTGGCGAGGGGAGGGGTGGTCAAGGCGATCGCCGTCCCCGGCGGCGCCGACCTCACCCGCGGGCGCATCGAGGGCGAGCTCACCGGCGTGGTCTCGACCTTCCGGGCGCGCGGCCTCGCGTACCTCTGGCGCCGCGAGCAGGGCTGGGAGGGCGGCATCGCCAAGTTCTTCAGCCCCGAGGAGCTCGACCGCATCGCCGAGATCACCGGGGCGGCCCCTGGCGACGCCGTGCTCATGGTCGCCGACCGTGCCGCGGTGGTGGCCGCCGCCCTGGGCGCGCTGCGCGTCCACCTCGCCCGCGAGCGCGGACTCCTCGATCCGGACCGGCTCGACATGATCTGGGTGACCGAGTTCCCCATGTTCGAGCGCGACGAGGAGACCGGCGCGCTGGCGCCGCTCCACCACCCCTTCACCATGGTCCACGCCGACGACGTCGAGCTGCTGGAGAGCGACCCGCTGCGCATCCGCTCGCGCGCCTACGACATCGTGCTCAACGGTCGCGAGATCGGCAGCGGCAGCATCAGGATCACCGATCCCGAGGTGCAGGCGCGGGTCTTCCGCGCCCTGGGGATGAGCGAGGAGGAGGCGCACGCGAAGTTCGGCTTCCTCCTCGAGGCCTTCCAGTACGGGGTCCCGCCCCACGGCGGGTTCGCCGCGGGCGTCGAGCGGCTGGTGATGGAGGGCCTGCGCGAGGAGAACATCCGCGAGGTGATCGCCTTCCCCAAGAACCAGCAGGCGCAGGAGCTGATGACCGACGCCCCCGCGGAGGTCGATCCCGCCCAGCTCGAGGAGCTGGGCATCGCGCTGCGGCCCCGGCCGCCCTCCCGCTGAGCCCGCCGGCGGCCCCGCGGCGACGGTCCTGCAACAGGGTTGAGGTGCCGTGGTGCTGGGGTACCATGGCCGCGTCCCTGACCGGTCAGCGCCTCACAAGCGGCTGGACCAACACTCTCCACATCGGGGCTCCTACATCTGGCGTCCGCCCTCGTGCCCGGGTCCTTCGGGGCCTGCCGGGAAGGGGAACGGCGACGTGCGGAACCCCACCTGGTCCTGGGGACCAGCCCTTGGTGCGGCCGGTGCAGGGACCGTTCCCATCCCCTCCAGTGCTGGTCTGAGGGTTTGCGTCCCAGTCCCGGCCTCGTGCTCGCCGCCCTGCTCGTGCTCATCGCGACGCAGGTGACCCGCCTCGTCGTCCCCGGGCGCGGCCCCTACCCGTGGACCCTGCTCCTGTCGGCCGCCGGGCTGATCGGCGGGGAGATCGTGGCCGGTTCCGGCTACCTCGCCGTCCCGGCGATCGGCGTCGTGCATCCGGTCGCCGACGCGGTGGTGATCGCCGTCCTCCAGGCGGGCGGCGCCTACGTCACCGCACCCGAGAGCCCGGCCGGCCGGCCGCGACGATAGAGCGGCGGTCCGGGCCCGGCGCCGGGGCGCCCGTATAATCTGGCGGTTTCCAGGATCCACATCCCGACGACCAGGAGGTCGGCTTCCATGCCTTCGCGTACCGTGGTCTACGGCGTCGGCGCCGCCACCGGCATCCTCGTCGGAGCGGCCATCGCCCAGCTGAACCGGGCCACAAGCCGCGAGCGCCTGCAGCGTCTCCTGAGGCGCGGCGGCCCCGAGGCCGCCGGCCCCACGCACATCGTGCTCCCCGACCTCGAGACCGTGCCGAACGGTGAGCACGCCGGCGGCGCCCTCCTCGACGGGCGTGGCGCCGAGCCCGCGCCCCTCACCCCCGCCTAGGCGCCGCGGTGGTTTGGGCGTCCGGCACCCCGGGTATCTCGTGACACGATGACCGTCATGAACACGTCGGAGCTGCGCATCCCCGCCGACCCGAGCTACATCGTCGTCGCCAAGCGGGCCGTCGCCGGTTTCGGGTGCGTCGCCGGCTTCGGCGTCGAGGCCATCGACGACCTGGTCATCGCCGTCGCGCAGGCGTGCCAGAACGCCATCGCGGTCGCCGACCGCACCGCCGACCGCGGCCGCGGCCAGATCCGCCTGAGCTTCAAGCTGGAGGACCGGCGGCTCGAGGTCCAGGTCCGCAGCATCTGCGCCCGCGAGGGCGACCCGGATGCCCCCTGCGGCGCCGACCCCGGCTCCCGGGTCGCCGTCGAGCCGGTGACCGCCCAGCACCACGACCTCGCCCTGCGGGTGATGGGTCTCTTCGTCGACGACTGCCGCTACCGCGTCGACGAGCGCACCGGCGGCCTCCGCGTCCGGCTCACCAAGTATCGCCTCGGCTGACCGTCGCCCAGAGGCCGGAGAAGGGCGGCCGCCCTTCGGACGGCCGCCCGCACCAGGCTCAGAGCCGGGGCAGGGTCACCAGCAGACGCCGCACCACCGGGGCCACGGGGGTGACCACGCGGGAGACGTCGACCGTTGCCGGCGCCGCCTGGGCGGCGGGCTCGACCGCCGCCGGCGTGACGGGCGTGGGCTTCGGCCCTGCGGGGGCAGGGCCGGACACGGTGACCTTCACGCTCCAGCTCCTGCTGGTCGTGGGTGGCTTGAGGAGGAGGAGGCCGCCGCTGCGCTCGGCGGAGCTGAGGGTGGCGTCGCCGGCCCCGCGCGCGAAGAAGACGGCGTGAGTGCTGCCGTCGCGCTTCCCGCCGGGCCCGAGATCGGGGGTGGCCTGACGGCCGCCGGGTCCGCCCCAGGCCCCGCCGCCGTGGCCTCCGCCGACGGCCTGCGGGCGGTCGCTGCGGGGCTGGCTCCAGCGCTGGCCCGAGTCGGGCTTGAGGGTCACGTCGATCTCGGTGCCCGGCTTCACCGTGATCGCCTGGCCGCTGCTGGCCTCGGTGAGCGCGACCTTCGCGGCCGGGGCGGGGGCGGGTCCCGGCCGGCCCCTCCGCCGGCCGAGGTCCGGGCCGGACGCGGCGAGGCTCACGCTCAGCGGTTGCGACACCGCCGGAGATCCCGTCCCCTGGGCCGCGGCGAGGCGCTGGTGGCCGAGCGGACCGGCGGCGGCGGCGGTGGTGGCGGCGCCGATGCTGACGGCGGTCGCGCCGGCAACCCAGAGCGTGGAGCTCCGCATCTCGTTCCCTCCTCGATGAACCCGACACCGAGTACACGCCCGAGGGCGGCACGCCGGGGGACAGGGGGTGGTGCTGCCTCGACACGTCGCTCTCTGAGACCATGCCTTCCGTGAGCGCGGAGCAGGTCGACGCCGCAACCACCACCACCACCGGCGAGGAGCCCGCCGCCGGGGCCGCTCCGACGCGCGTCCGCACCCTCCCCAAGCCCGCGGACAGCCCGGAGCGTGACGAGATGCGCCGGCTGCTCCGCGAGTACGCCGCCCACCGCGACCCCGCCGTCCGTGAGCGCCTGGTCGACCTCAACGGCGACCTGGTGCGCTTCATCGCGCGGCGCTTCGCCAATCGCGGCGAGCCGCTCGAGGACATCGAGCAGGTCGGATTTCTCGGCCTCATCCAGGCGATCGAACGCTTCGATCCGTCGCTGCTGAACGAGTTCAGCACCTTCGCGACCCCGACCATCATGGGCGAGATCCGGCGCCACTTCCGCGACCGCTCCTGGTCGATCCGGGTGCCGCGACGCCTCCAGGAGAACTACACCCGGGCGATGCGGGCGCAGGAGCAGCTGTCCCAGGAGCTGGGGCGTCAGCCCTCGGTGGCGGAGATCGCCGGGCGCCTGGGTCTCGAGCCCGACGAGGTCCTCGCCGCTCTCGAGGTCTCGCCCGCCCAGCACACCGTCTCCCTCGACGCCTCCCGGCCGGGCCGTGACGAGGAGGAGGGGTTGGAGCTGGGCGAGCGCCTGGGACAGGAGGACGAGAACCTCGAGCGGGTGGAGATGAAGGCGGTGCTGGAGCAGGCGATGGCCCATCTCTCCCCTCGCGAGCGCCAGATCATGCTGCTGCGCTTCTTCGAGCAGCTCCCCCAGACCGAGGTGGCGAAGCGGCTGGGAATCTCCCAGATGCACGTCTCGCGCCTGCAGCGGGCCGCCCTGGAGCGCATGCGGCGCGAGTTCCCCGAGCCCCCGCCGGTATGATCCCTCTGCCCGCAGCCGTCCGCGACGGTGGTCCCGGGCCCTTCACCCAGTGAGCCCGTGCGCAGCCCAGAGATCCGGGATCGTTTTCTCCACTTCTTCGAAAGCCGGGGGCATCGCCGGCTGCCGAGCGCCTCGCTCGTCACCCACGATGATCCGTCGGTGCTCTTCACCGTGGCCGGGATGGTGCCGCTGAAGCCCTACTTCCTCGGGCTGCAGACTCCGCCGGCGCCGCGCGCCACCTCCTGCCAGAAGTGCATCCGCACCCCCGACATCGAGGAGGTGGGGCGCTCTCCGTGGCACCACACCTTCTTCGAGATGCTGGGCAACTTCTCCTTCGGCGACTACTTCAAGGAGGGGGCGATCAGCCTCGCCTGGGAGCTGCTCACCCAGGAGTTCGGGCTCGACCCCGCCCGGCTGCGGCCCAGCGTCCACCCCGGTGACCGCGATGCAGAGGACCTGTGGGTGCGCATCGCCGGCATCCCCCGCGAGCGCGTCGCCCACCTCGAGGACAACTGGTGGCAGCCCGGTCCCACCGGCCCGTGCGGCTTCGACAGCGAGGTCTACTGGGACTGGGGTGGTCCCTGCTCCTGCGGGCGCGACGACTGCGCGCCCGGGTGCGAGGGCGACCGCTGGCTGGAGATCTGGAACCTGGTCTTCATCGAGTTCGACCAGCCCGAGCCGGGGGGGCGCGTGCCCCTGCCCGGGCCCTGCATCGACACCGGCATGGGCCTGGAGCGGATCACCTCGGTGATCGAGGGGGTGCGGAGCAACTTCGAGACCGACCTCTTCGCCCCGCTCATCGCCGGCTTCTCGCAGCGCAGCACCCTGGCCCCGCCCGAGCCCGGGCGCACCGTCTCGCTGCGGGTGCTCGCCGACCACCTGCGCAGCAGCGCGTTCCTGATCGCCGACGGGGTCACCCCGGGCAACGAGGGGCGCGGCTATGTGCTCCGCCGGATCATCCGCCGCGCCGGGCTCCACGGCCGGCGGCTGGGGCTGCAGGGCGGGCTCGCGGCGGGCGTCGACGACCTCTGCGAGGTGATGGGCTTCGCCTATCCGGAGCTGGTCGAGCGCCGGGAGCACGTCGAGCGGGTGCTGCGCGGCGAGGAGGAGGCGTTCGGCCGCACCCTGGTCCAGGGAGTGGAGCGGCTCGAGGGGCTGCTCGCGGAGGGCGCGGGGCGCATCTCCGGAGAGGACGCCTTCCGCCTCCACGACACCTACGGCCTGCCCGTCGAGATCACCGTCGAGGTCGCCACCGAGAGCGGCGCCGAGGTCGACCTCGCCGGCTTCGAGGCGGCGATGGCCGAGCAGCGGGCGCGCAGCCGGGCCAGCGTGGTGAGGGCCGGCTTCGAGGGCGGGGCGGCGCTCCCCTCCACCGCCTTCGTCGGCTACGAGACCCTCGAGGCCGAGGTCGAGGTGGTGCGCATCGGCGACCGCGAGGCACGGCCCGAGCTGGGCGCGGAGGAGGGCGCCGCGGTCCTCCTCGACCCCAGCCCCTTCTACGCCGAGGGCGGCGGCCAGGTTGGCGACACCGGCCTCCTGGAGTGGGACGGGGGCCGAGCACGGGTCACCGACACCCAGCTGGCCCCGGTGAGCGGGGCCCGGGTGCACGCCGTGACCGTCGAGTCCGGGACGCTGGCGCCCGGGCTCCGGGTGGCCGCCCGGGTCGACGCCGGCCGGCGCGCGGCCATCGCCCGCCATCACAGCGCCACCCACCTGCTCCACCGCGCGCTGAGGCTGGTGCTCGGGGACGAGGTGGTGCAGCGCGGCTCCTGGGTCGGCCCCGACCACACCACCTTCGACTTCAACTTCCCTCGCGGGCTCACCGCCGCCGAGGTGGTCGAGGTCGAGCGCGCGGTCAACGACGCCATCCGCCGCAATCTCGAGCGCACCGCCGAGGTGATGCCCATCGCCCGGGCCCGGGGCTCGGGCGCCCTGATGCTCTTCGACGGGAAGGAGAAGTACGGCGAGGAGGTGCGCGTCGTCGACTTCGGCGGCTGGTCGCGCGAGCTCTGCGGCGGCACCCACGTCACCCGCAGCGGCGACCTGGGCGCCGCCATCCTGGTCTCCGAGTCGAGCGTCGGCCAGGGGCTGCGGCGCATCGACATGGTCGCCGGCGAGGCCGCCGAGCAGCGCTGGGAGCAGGAGGCCTCCGTGCTCCGCGAGGCGGCGACCGCGCTGCGGGTGCCGCCCGACGAGGTCCCGGAGCGGGTCTCCGCCCTGCAGGCGAGCCTCCGCCGCCTGCAGCGCGAGCTGGAGGAGGCGAAGCGCCGGGCGCTGAGCGGTGGCGGCGCGGGGAGCGCCGTGGTCGAGGACGTGACCGGGATCAAGCTCCTCCACCTCGTCCTCGACGGCGGCGCCGGGGCCGAGGAGGTCAAGGCGGCGGTCGACAGCCTCTACGCCGACCGCCTCCGCGGCGACGGCATCGCCCTCGTGGTGGGGGAGAGCACCCTCGCCGTCAAGGTGGGCGAGGGCGCGCGCGGGCGAGGCCTGCGGGCGGGCGAGCTGGCCCGCACCGCCTCGGCGGCCACCGGGGCAC
>JAQBPI010000148.1 GCA_028287605.1 Chloroflexota bacterium | reverse complement strand
GCGGCCCGCGCCGCGGTCGAGGCCGCCGGCGGCAGGGTCGAGCTCCTCGAGGCGCCCGCCGGGGACGACGCGGAGGCCGCCGACGCGGTGGCCGAGGCCCTTCCCTCCCCCGACGCCGCGTCCGACGCGGACGCTGCCAGCGACGAGGAGTAGGCTCCGGGCATGAACCTGCTCCAGGCCCTCGGACAGGCGATTCGCATCCCCGAGCTGCGGCGCAAGCTGCTCTTCACGCTCGCGCTGCTGCTCGCCTTCCGGATCCTGGCCAGCATCTCGGTGCCGGGGGCCAACGCGCAGAAGCTCCACGACCTCTTCGCCAGCAACTCGCTGCTGGGGCTGCTGAACCTCTTCAGCGGCGGTGGCCTGAGCACCTTCTCCATCGCGGCGATGGGGATGAACCCGTACATCAACGCCACCATCATCATGCAGCTGATGACGGTGGTCTCCCTGCGCCTCAAGGAGATGTCCAAGGAGGGCGAGCAGGGGCGCAAGAAGATCACGCGGTACACCCGCTGGCTCACCGTCGCCCTGGCGGCGCTGCAGGCCTACGGCTACACCGTGCTCTTCACCAGCACCGGGGTGCTCACCACCCCGAGTGCGGGCACGGTGATCAGCATCATGATCACCCTCACCGCGGGCAGCGTCATCCTGATGTGGCTCGGCGAGCTGATCACCGAGTACGGCGTCGGCAATGGCGTCTCCCTGGTGATCTTTGCGGGCATCATCGGCCGGCTCCCCGGCGCCGTCTACAGCTACGCCACCGTCGGCGGCACCGCCCACATCCTCACCATCATCGTGTTCGCCGTGCTGGCGGTCAGCGTGACCGCGTTCATCATCGAGGTCCAGCAGGCGCAGCGGAAGATCCCCATCCAGTCGGCGCAGCGGGTGGTCAACCCCCGCGCCGGGCAGGCGGTGCAGGGGCGGCGGAGCTTCCTGCCGCTGCGCGTCAACGCCGGCGGCGTCATCCCGATCATCTTCGCCATCTCGATCATGGCCTTCCCCACGATCTTCGCGAACTTCTTCCAGAATGCCGGCGGCGTGGCGGGCAGGATGGCGGTCTGGATCCGGGACAACTGGCAGCCGAACGGGCCGACCCCGCTCGCCAACATCGCCTACAACGCCATCGAGTTCATGCTGGTGCTGGGCTTCACCTACTTCTACACGGCGGTGGTGTTCGACCCCAACGACGTCGCCGACGACTTCAAGAAGCGCTCCGTCTACATCCCCGGCATCCGCCCGGGGAAGTGGACCGCCGACTACCTCGGCAAGGTGATGGGTCGCATCACCCTGGCGGGCGCGCTCTTCCTGGCGGTGATCACGGTCGTGCTGCCCCTCGGCGCCGGCGTGGTCACCGGGTCCGGCGCCAACGCCGGCCTCTACCTCGGCGGCACCGCCATCCTCATCGTGGTCGGCGTCGCCCTCGACACCATGCAGCAGATCGAGACCCAGCTCCTGATGCGGCAGTACAAAGGGTTCATCAAATGACCGGGCGGTGCCTGATGGCGATTCCTCTCGGGGTGGGCTCCACCCTCATCGGCGCGCCCTGGCGGGCGAGACGATGAGGGCGGAGCCCACCTTTCGGCTGAAGCGGCCGGAGGAGATCGAGAAGATGCATACCTCGGGGCGCATCCTCGGCGCCTGCCTCAGCCACCTGGCGCAGAGCATCCGGCCGGGGATCACCACCCTCGAGCTGGACAAGGAGGCGGACACCTTCATCCGCGACCACGGCTGCATCCCCGGCTTCCTGGGCTACTACGACTACCCCAACTCGCTCTGCGTCTCGGTCAACGAGGAGGTGGTCCACGGCATGCCCGGCAGCCGGGTCATCGAGGAGGGCGACCTGGTCTCGCTCGACTGCGGCCTGATCCTCGACGGCTGGTGGGCCGACAGCGGCCTCAGCACGGTCTGCGGCGAGGCCTCGCCCGAGACCCAGCGCCTGCTGGACGTCACCCGTGAGGCCCTGGTCCGGGGCATCGAGCAGGCGCGGCCGGGCAACCACATCGGTGACATCGGCCACGCCGTCCAGACCTACGTCGAGTCCGAGGGGTTCTCGGTGGTGCGCCAGTACGTCGGCCACGGCATCGGGCGGAACATGCACGAGCCCCCCCAGGTGCCGAACTACGGCCGCGCCGGCACCGGCAACCTGCTCAAGCCCGGCTACGTCCTCGCCATCGAGCCCATGGTCAACGCCGGCGGCGCCGAGGTGCGGGTCCTGGACGACGGCTGGACGGTGGTCACCTGCGACCGCCGGCGCTCCTGCTACTTCGAGCACACCGTGGCGGTGACCCCGGAGGGGCCGGTGGTGCTCACCCGGCGGGACGAGGAGGCGGCGTGACCGGTGCCCGGGCCTGTGCCGTCCCGCCGGAGTCTGTATACTCGCCCGTCAAGCCCCTCCCGGATTCGGCGCGCCCGGTGAGTGGGCGGGAGGGCCCCCTGGTGGGGCGCGTCATCGAACCGCTTCCCAATGCGCTCTACAGGGTCGAGCTGGAGGACGGGCACAGGGTGCTTGCCCATCCCGCGGGCAAGGCCCGGCTGCAGGCGGTCCGCATCCTTCCCGGAGACCGGGTGAGCGTCGAGCTCAGCGCCGGCGACCCCGGGCGAGGCCGGATCCTGCAGCGACTCGGATAGGACCAGACAGAAGAAGAATCGAGAAGGTGAACGCAGCGACATGAAGGTCCGGGCTTCGGTGAAGAAGATCTGCGACCGGTGCAAGATCATCAAGCGCCGTGGGGCGGTTCGCGTCATCTGCGAGAACCCCAAGCACAAGCAGCGTCAGGGGTAGGCGAGAAGTGGCACGAATCGCAGGCGTCGACATCCCGCGTGACAAGCACGTGGTGATCGCGCTCACCTACATCTTCGGCATCGGGCCGACCACGGCGAAGCGCATCCTCTCGCTCGCCCAGCTCAACCCCGACATGCGCACCCGGGACCTGACCGACGCCCAGGTCGGCAAGCTGCGCGACATCATCGCCAAGCAGCTCCAGGGCAGGGTCGAGGGCGATCTTCGACGCCAGATCGCCCTCAACATCAAGCGGCTGATGGAGATCGGCACCTACCGGGGGCTCCGCCACCGCCGCGGGCTCCCCGTGCGCGGGCAGCGCACCCGGACCAACGCCCGCACCCGGCGCGGACCCCGCCGCACCGTGGGCGTTCGCAGGAAGAAGAAGTGAAGGGCAGGAAGGTGAGAGACGAGATCGAGACCCAGGCCATGGCCGCCGTCTCCGCACAGCCCCGCTCCTCGCGGCAGAGCGAGTCGGCCGTGACTGCGCGCATCCCACGGTTCGGGCTACGCCTGACATGCCGGGTTCCCCGGCAACACTGGCGGTCGCCAGCCTGCGGCCGGCAAATTCTCAGTGAGGCACTCCGCACGGCCACGCCCCTGGGGCGGAGCGAGACGGCCGTGAC
>JAQBPI010000100.1 GCA_028287605.1 Chloroflexota bacterium | reverse complement strand
CATCCGCCGGGCGAGCGCGGGGGCGGCGCAGAGCCCGCTCAGCGCCTCGCCCAGCGCCTCCGGCGTGGCCGGCACCACCCGCCCGGTGATGCCGTCGACGACGAGCTCGGTGGGCCCGCCGGAGTCGTCGCAGGTGACCACCGGCTTGCCGCAGGCCATGGCCTCGAGGGTGATCAGCCCGAGGTCCTCGTCGCGGGGCACGAAGGGCACCGCCACGGCGTTCGCGTACAGGTCGCGCAGCCGGCCGGGGTCGACCGGGCCGAGCATGCGCACCCGCGGGTCGGGGGCGGCGAGGGCCCGGCAGCGCTCCAGGTCGGGCCCGCCGCCGGCGATCAGCAGCTCGACCCGCTGGGGCACGTGGCGCATCGCCTCGATCAGCAGGTCGATGCGCTTCGGCGCCTCGATGCGGCTGGCGGTGAAGAGGTGGTCGAAGCCCTCGCAGCGCGCCCCGCCGAGGTCCGAGGGAGGGTAGGCGACCTCGACCGCGGCGCCGGCGGGGAAGTAGTCGCGGCGGGCGGCGACGGTGCGCGAGATCGCCAGGTGGCGCCGCACCCCCTCGAAGGCGGCGCCGTCGAGGAAGTGCACCACCTCCCGCGCGAAGGGCCCGGGCAGCGCGAGGGCGGGGTGGTCGGCGCCGCGGCGCTGCACCGTCTCGGCGAGCCGGGCGATCAGCTCCAGCGCCGCCGCCCGGCCGCGGCGGCGGCGCATCAGCTGCTGCAGGCCCCCGAGCTCCGGGTCGAGCAGGTCGACGCGCTCGGGCATGCCGGTGAGGTGATAGGTGTCGTAGAGGCCGCGCAGCCGGTGGAGCAGGTAGACGACGTGGTTGGGGTGGGCGACCATCCAGGCCGGGTACTTGCCGGTCACCACCATGTCGAAGTGGCCGAGGTCGAGGCGGGCGAAGGCGTCGTATCCCGCCACGAGGCCGTCGAGGGTGTGCTCGCGCACCGGCAGCTTGATCAGCTCCGCGGCATGGCCGGGGCTCTCGTCGATCGCCCGGACCAGGCCGTTCCACACCCGCTCGGCGCCGCCGGGGGTGAAGGGCACGGGGCTGGGTGCGACCACCGCGACCCTCATCCGCAGAGCCTCTCGACGCCGTCCATGATCTGGCGCATGGCGCGGTCCCAGGTGTACTCGGCGGCGGTCTCGCGGGCGCGCTCGCCGAGGGCGCGGGCCAGCCCGGGGTCGTCGCGGATTCGCGCCACCGCCTCGGCGACGGCCCGGCCGGTGGGCTCGACCACGAAGCCGTTGACGCCGTCCTCGACGGGCAGGCAGACCCCGCCGCCGTCGCGGCAGACCACCACCGGGCGGCCCGCGGACATGGCCTCGATCACGGTGAGCCCGTAGTCCTCGAGATGGGCGGGGGCGACCACGCAGAGGGCGCCGGCATAGAGGCGGGCGAGCTCGGCGTCGTCGACGTGCCCGAGGAACGCGATGTTGCCCACCAGCGGGGACGCCGCCGCGACGCCGTCGGGCAGGATCCCCCGGTTGAGCCACACCTCGGCGTCACCGACCGCGTCGAGATCGACCCCGGGCGTGGTCAGCCGCCGCGCCAGGTCGATGGCGAAGCCGAGCCGGCCGCCGCCGCCCACCAGCCGCGCCGGCACCTCGGGCAGGTAGGCCATCGCGTGCACGAACAGCTCGGCCCGCTTCGGGAACTCGTGCCGGGTCACGCACAGCACGTGCTCGCCGGCAGCCGCACCGGTCTGCGCCGCGGCGGCGAGCACGGACTCGTGGAGGCCGGTGCCCGCCAGGTAGACGCCGACGTTGTCCTCCAGCCCGTTGTAGTGACGCAGCCGCTCGCGCACCACCTCGGACGCCGCCAGGAACAGGCTCACCCGGGAGAGGTGGCGGTGGTCGACCCGGCGCACCACCGCGGCGGCGTGGCGCTGCAGCCGGGCGTCGGCGAACCCGGCGGCGACCCAGACGTCGCAGAGGTCGTAGTAGAGCCGCTGGTGATGGGAGAAGAGCGAGAGGTGGCGGCGGTGGCCGGTGGCGAACGAGGGCGGCTGGGTGCTGACGAGCAGGTCGTAGGCGCTCGCGTCGATGCGCTGGAAGGCCTCCATCGCGGCCATGTAGCGGACGAACGCGGGCAGCCGCAGCCGCAGCGACGGCGGCACCGCGACCCCGTAGGGAACCGGGCTGGTGGCGTCCATCTCGACGCCGATCCGGTGCACCGAGTGCCCGCGCGACACCAGCTCGCACTCGACCCGCGACATCACCTTCTCGAAGCCCCCGACGACGCCGAAGTCAGGCTTGGCGATGGCGATGCGCATGCTCAGGGCTGGAGCGTGTCGACCCTGGCACGCAGTGCGGCGAGCTCCTCGGCGAGCGCCTGCTGCCGGCGCCCGCCCTCGTCGACGGCGCGGCGCAGCTCGGCCATCTCCCGGCCGAGCCGGTCGACGGAGTCCCCGAGGTCGGCGAGGTCGGCCTCGGCGGTGGCGAGCAGGCCCGGCACCGCGGCGAGCCGCCGGTCCAGGGCGCGCAGCGCCTTCAGCACGTTGTCGTTGTAGACCACCTGCTCCTTGGAGAAGAGGTGGGCGATGCGCAGCACGCCGCGCTTGAACAGCAGCATGCGCTCGGCCTCGGAGAGCTCGTTCCCCATGTGCGCATGGGCGGCGGCACGGCCGATGAACCCGGCGGCGGCGCCCGGCGGCGGCTCCGGCGCGGCCGCGGGAACCCCCGGGGAGGGAGGGTTGCCGAGCGCCCGGGAGGCGATCTCGTCCATGTAGTCGAGGTCGGCGTCTGCGGTCACGTCGGCTGTGGCTGGCTGGGGCACGGGGGGCCGCATCGTACCAGCCGGGTTCGATAGACTGCCCCGCGCGATGGCCACCGCGACCTCAGCCGAACCGCTCGCCACCCACTCGCCGCCGCCCGGCGGCCGGATGGGACGTCACCTCAACCTCACGCGCGAGCTGGCGCTGACGCAGTTCAAGCTGAAGTACACGGGATCGGTGCTCGGCTACCTCTGGTCGCTGCTCAAGCCGATGATGGTCTTCGCGATCATGTACGCGGTCTTCGACCGGCTGCTGCACGCGGGGCGGACCTCCGACCGGTTCACCCTGCAGCTGCTCATCGGCATCGTCATCTGGACCTTCTTCTCCGAGACCACGGTCACCGCGGTCAACGCCATCGTGGTCAACGGCAACCTCATCAACAAGGCGTCGTTCCCGCGCGCCATCCTGGTGATCGCGTCGAGCCTGACTGCGCTGATGACGTTCGCCATCAACCTCTCGCTGATCGTGGTGATCGCGGGCGCGGCGCGCCAGCTGTCGCTGGGCTGGCACTCGCTCCTCGCCGTGCCGCTGCTGATCGAGCTCTACGCCCTGGTGATCGGCATCTCGCTGATCCTCTCCGCGCTGTTCGTGTTCTACCGCGACCTCGGACACATCTGGGAGATCTTCACCCAGCTGCTCTTCTACGGCTCCGCGGTGGTGTTCCCGCTCAGCCGCGACATCCTCCACAGCAAGGTCGAGCTGGTCGCTCTCAACCCGGTCGCGCAGATCATCGAGGACCTGCGTCACGCGCTGGTCACCCAGGACCCGCGGGTGCCCTGGACGGCCACCATCCTGGGCCGGGCGACGCCGGTGCCGCTGCTGATCGTCGTGGCGGTGCTGGTGATCGGGGTGGTCCTCTTCCGCCGCCTCGCCCCGCACTTCTCCGAGAGCCTCTGAGCCCTGGCCGTGACCGCCGCACACGCGGCGGTGACATCGGGCCGCGCACCGCCACATCCGTCAACGCCCGGCACCGACCCTTGACCCCGCCGTGGTCGGAGGCGCCCCGGAGGCCCCATAGCATCGGGCGTGACCATGCCCCACCTCCCCCACCGCCCCCGCCTCCCCCTCCTCCTGGCCGTGCTCGGCGCCACCGTGGCACTGCTCGGCCCCGTCTCCACCGCCACCGGCAGCCCGCACACCGGCGCCGCGCCGGCGGCGCTGCTGCCCGCGGCCGGCTCGGTCACGCTCGACGCGTGGGGCGGCCTCCACCCCTCCGCGGGGGTGCCCCTCGACACCACCGGCGCCCCCTACTGGCGCGGCTGGGACATCGCCCGCTCGCTGCAGCTCCTCCCCGCCGGCCGCGGCGGCTGGGTGCTCGACGGCTGGGGCGGCATCCATCCCTTCGGCTCGGCGCCGCCCCTCCCCCCCGGCCCCTACTGGCAGAGCTGGGACATCGCCCGCGACCTGGTCGCGCTCCCCGACGGCTCCGGCGGCTGGGTGCTCGACGGCTGGGGCGGCATCCACCCCTTCGGCTCCGCACCGGCGCTCCCCGCCGGCCCCTACTGGCCGAACTGGGACATCGCCCGCGGCCTCGCCGTCCACCACTCGCTGCTGGGCCGCCCCGACGGCGGCTGGGTGCTCGACGGCTGGGGCGGCATCCACGCCTTCGGAGCCGCGCCGGCGCTGGCGTCCACCCACGCCATCCCCGGCGTCGACGTCTGGCTCCACCTCCACCCGGTGGCCGGCGGCGCCTACCTGGCGGGGCGCTGGGGGCTGGTGGAGAGCACCGGCACGCCCGCGGGCATCGGCTTCGCCGGCACGCCCGACTGGGGCGGCTGGGACATCGTCCGCGACGTCGTGCCGGTGGCGCCCGGACTCGCCCTCGGCGCGCAGCCCTTCCGGCCCGGGGCGGCGGCGGCGCTGATGGCGGCGCTGCAGAGCCGCGACCGCATCGACCGCGGCCGCGGCGCGGTCGGCGAGGACGGCGCCCTCGACGCGGTGTCGGGCGGCTCCGGCGGCTACGACCTGGCGGGCTGCGGCGGCCCGGCGGTCACCATCCCCTCGCGCTCGCTCGACCTGCTCCAGCGCGACTACTTCAGCCACAGCGTGGCGGGCTGCGCCCAGGGGCAGCAGGTGTTCACCACCTACCTGGGCTCGCTGGCCTGGCGCTCCGCCGGCGAGAACATCGCCTGTACCTCGGGCACCGCCTCCATGGTCGACGACATCGTCCAGATCAACGGCCTCTGGCTCAACTCGCCGGACCACCTCGCCAACATCGTCAACCCGGCGTTCACCCGGGTGGGCTGCGGCGCCGCCTTCACCTCCGTCGGCCACTACCAGGGCGCCACCGGGCCGCTCTTCGTCTGGACCTGCATCTTCACCGGGTAGCCCCCGGTTCAGGACACGGGCCGGAGGCGGCGCCAGCGCTTGCGGAAGCCGTGGTCGGCACGGGCCAGCAGCTGACGGTCACCGCCGCTGTTGCCGTAGGCCCAGAGCTCGGCGGGATGGCCGCCGAGCCAGGCCTCGAGACGGTCCACCTTCGCCGGTCCGCGGACGTTGCCGCCGCTGAGCCGGCCGGTCAGCCGCCCGGCGGGGTCGACCTCGAGGCCGGTGGCGAGCACGGCGTCCACCCCCAGGAGGCGGCCCAGCGGGGCGAGGTAGAGGGCGGGCGAGGCGGAGACGATCACCACCGCGTCGCCACGGCTGCGGTGCCACTCCAGCCGCTCCAGCGCCGGCCGCCACATCCCCGAGCCGAGCAGGTGGCGGGCGAAGCGCTCGGCCACGGGCTCGACCTCCTCGAGCCGTCGCCCGGCGATCAGGCCGCGGAGCACCGCCTCCTTGGCGCGGCCGCGCGAGATCCAGCCGGCACCGGCGGCGAGGATGAGGGGGAGGCGCCAGAGCACCACCCGCAGCACCGCGGGGCCGCCGGAGAGGCGGTGGAGGAAGGGCATCAGGCTGTCGCGGCGGCTCAGGGTGCCGTCGAAGTCGAACGCGGCGACCACCCGGGGCGGCGCGGCGGCCATCCCGGCTACCCGCGCATGCGGCGCCAGACCGGACGCGGGAGGTGCCGAAGCACACACATCACGTGGCGAAGACGGGCGGGCACCCACACCGTGCCGGCGCGGGTGCCGAGCCCGCGCACCACCGCCGCGGCCACCGCCTCGGGGGTGGTGGAGAGGGGCGCGGCGGGCAGCCCCTCGGTCATCTTGGTGTGGACGAAGCCGGGCCGCACCACCATCACCTCGACCCCGGAGCCGGCGAGGCTGTCGGCGAGACCCTGGAAGTAGGCGTCCATCCCCGCCTTGGAGGCGCCGTAGACGAAGTTGGCCCTGCGGGGGCGCTCGGCGGCCACCGACGAGAGCGCCACCAGGGTGCCGTGCCCCTGCTCGCGGAGCCGGCGCACCAGCGGGATCGCCAGCGACACCGCGCCGAGGAAGTTGGTGCGGACGATCCTCTCCGCCAGCTGGGGGTCGTGGGGTGCCCGCTCCTGGTCGCCGAGGACGCCGAAGGCGAGCAGCGCCAGGTCGACCTCGCCGAGCGCCTCGAAGACCGCGTCGACCACCGCGGGATGGGAGGCGCCGTCCTCGGCGTCGAAGGCGAGGCACTCGACCAGGTCGGCGCCGCGGCCGCGCAGCTCGGCGGCCGCCCCCGCCAGCGCCTCCGGACGCCGGCCGGCCAGCACCAGCCGGCGG
>JAQBPI010000089.1 GCA_028287605.1 Chloroflexota bacterium | reverse complement strand
TCGAGGGTGACGGTTACGCTGCCCTCGGTGCAGTTCTCGATGGGCACCAGGGCCTCGTCTACGCAGCCCGCGCGCACCGACGCGACCACCGGGGGGATGTCGCCGGCCGCGACCAGCACGGCGCCCTCGCGGTACCGGGCGAGAGCGGCGTCGTGCGAGATGGTCCCCTCCGGCCCCAGGTAGGCGACGCGACGCACCCAGGCTACTCAGTTGGTGACCAGCTCGCGGACGCTCTCGACGTCGAGGGTGGTCGAGTAGATGATCAGCTCGTCCCCGGGCTGGATCACCACGTCGGCCTGGGGGACCACCGGCCGCCCGTCGCGGACGATGCACACCACCAGGTCGCCCGCGGGCAGGTGCACGTCGGCGACGCGCCGCCCCACGAGCGACGAGAGCTCGGGCAGGGCGACGTCGACCAGGGTGGCGCCGCAGGCCTTCACCGCCACGCCCTTGACGGCGTCGGAGCCGCTCAGCTCGGCCTCGATGAGACCCATGAGCAGCTCGGTCGCCGACACCGGGACGTCGATGCCGAGGGCCTTGAAGAGGCGGACGTTCTCCGGGTCGTTGACGCGCGCGATGGTGCGCGGCACGCTGAACTTCCGCTTGGCCAGCTGGCAGGCGACCAGGTTGTCCTCGTCGTCGCCGGTGGCGCCGACCACGACGCCGGCGCGCTCGATTCCGGTGGTGGCGAGGAAGGACATCTCGTCGCCGTCGCCGACCATGATGCTGCAGGAGCCGAGCTGGTGCGACAGCCACTGGGCGCGCACCCTGTCCTTCTCGACCAGGGTCACCTCGTAGCCGCGGTCGAGCAGGTGCCGGGCGAGGTGGTAGCCGACCTTGCCGCCGCCGATGACGATGACGTACGGCGTGGTGCGCTGGTTCACGTGCGTCCTCCGGCGCCGGCCACCGCGTCGGCGCGGTTGACCCCGTCGATGAGGTAGTCGTGGATCAGGCCGGCCCCGATGACCGTGGAGCAGATCGTCTCCACGCCCATCTCGCGGTAGACCGCGGCGCGGATGGGATCGTAGATGCGGGTGATCACGCGCTTCACGTTGAAGATCTCGCGGGCGAGCTGCGCAGCCATGAGGTTGCGGTTGTCGCCGGGCATCACCGCGGCGAAGCAGTCGGCCTTCTCGATGCCCGCGCGGCGCAGAGTCGCGCCCTCGAGGCCGTTGCCGACCACCATCTCGCCATTGAAGTCGTCGCCGAGACGCTCGAAGGAGGAGGGCTTCTCGTCGATGACGCAGACGGTGTGACCCTCGCCCGCCATTCGCAGGGCGAGGAGGGAGCCGACCCTGCCGCAGCCGACGATCACAACTCTCATGTCCCGATTCTACGGGCCCTTCGCGCACCGCTGTGGCCGGTGCCACGCGGGTGCATCCGGTAGCATCCTGCGCCGTGCCGCCCACACATGGATTCGCCGCCAAGCGGATCCTGGTGCCCGTCAACGGAAGCTCCACCGACGAGGAGGCGGTGCGTCTGGCCTGCCGGTTCGCCCTGCGCAGCCGGGCCAAGGTCTACGCGGTGAGCATCCTGGTGGTGAAGCGGAGCCTGCCCCTCGACGCCGTGCCCGAGGCGGACATGGAACGCGCGGAGCGGATCCTCGACGCCGCGGAGCGGGTGGGCCGCGACCTGGACGTCAAGGTGGAGACCGAGCTCCTCCAGGCGCGCGAGGTGGGCCCCGCGATCGTGGACGAGATCCGGGCCTGGCGCGCCGACCTGCTGATCATGGGGATGCCCTACCGGGAGCGCTTCGGCGAGTTCCACGTGGGCAAGACCGGGCCCTACGTGATGGCCAACGCCCCCTGCCAGGTGCTCATCTTCCGCGAGTCGCTGCGAGAGGTCGAGCCCGCACCGTAGCCACCGGCTCCTGGTTGTGTCCCGGCAGAACCACTGCATGGTGTTGACTCCGGGGTGACGGCCCTGTTAGCCTCTCTGTGTGTTCGCAGAAAGACACACTTTTGGAGGCACCGCCGATGCGCCCCGTCACCCGCACCTCCCCGCCGCGTCCCCGGCAGCGCCGCCTCCGGCGCCAGCTGGGTGCCCAGTCGCTGGAGTGGATCGGTCTCGGCTCCTTCGTGGTGAGCGCCATGACCGCCGCCTCGGTCTGGGCCGACCACAACGCCGGGGGCGGCCTCGGCCCCCTGCTGCTCCGCCACCTGCAGAGCCTCCTGGGGCAGCCGTGAGGCCCGGCGAGCGCGGCGCGGAGACCCTGGAGCTGGTCGCCGGCCTGCCCCTGCTCGGCGTGGTCGTCACCGCCCTGCTCCAGGGTGCCGCGCTCGTCGAGGACCACGCCCGGGCGGCGAGCGACGCCCGCGAGCTGGTGCGCCATGCGGTGGTGTGCGAGCACCGCGCGGCGCCGCCCGCCGCGGTGGCGGGCGACCCCGCCCTGGGCTCGGCCCGGGTCACCGTCACCACCGCCGGCGACGCCACCGGCGGGGTGCTGGTGACCGCGAGCGTGGTGCTGCCGCCGCGGATCCTGCTCCCGGGCCTGCCCCCCGGCCTCGGCTCGCCGCTGGCGGCGCATGCCTCGGCGACGATGCGGCAGGAGCCGTGCTGAGCAGCCGCCGCCGCGCCACGGGTGCCTCGAGCCTGCTGCTGCTGCTCGCCTGCTGGCTGCTGGTGGTCGCCGGGCTCGGCGCCGGCGAGGTGGTGGCGGTGACCGCCGGCGACGCCCGGGCGGAGCAGGCCGCCGGCGCCGCCGCCCACGCCGCCGAGGCCGAGATCGCCGCCGGCGCCGGAGACGGCGACCTCAGCATCGCGCTTCAGGCCCGGCGCACCGCATGCCGGCTCCCCGCCGAGACCGACCCGCCCCCGGCCTGCGCGGTGGTCCGCGGCGCCGCCCAGCGGGTGGCCCGTGCCAACGGCGCCGAGGTGGTCGACCTGGTGCTCGGTCCCGACCCCCGCGACCGCGGAGCGCAGGCGGCGCCCGGTCGGATCGTGGCCGTGGCCACCGTCGAGCTCAGCCGCCGCCTGCCGCTGCTCGACCGCCTCTGCGCCACGGGCCACCCCCGGCCGGCCGGACTCTGCATCGCCCGGGCCACGGCGGCGGCCCGGCTGGGATGACCCCGGCCGCGTGCCGCCTGATCGGGCCCGGCGGCGCCGCCGGGCTGGCCGCCGCCGCCCTGGTGGCGTC
>JAQBPI010000074.1 GCA_028287605.1 Chloroflexota bacterium | reverse complement strand
CGACCTCTTCCCCACCGTCACCGCCCGGGCGGTGCGCGAGGTGCGCGAGCGGCTCGGCCTCGACGCCGTCACCGCCGGGCTGCGGATCACCACCACCGTCGACAGCGAGCTGCAGCGGTTCTCCCAGGCGGCGGTCACCCGGCAGGTCGACGCCATGGCAGCGCAGCATGCCGGCGACGGCGCCCTGGTGGCGGTCGACCCGCGCAGCGGCGAGGTGCTCGCCCACGTCGGCAGCGCCGGCCCCGGCCATCCCGCCGAGCAGGTGGACATGGCTGCGCAGCCGCGGTCGCCGGGCTCGACCTTCAAGCTCTTCACCTACTCCGCCGCCCTCCAGGCGCGGCGGCTCAGCATGGTCACCCCGATCCGCGACCGCCCCTACAGCCTGGCCGACGGTGGCGGCGGCGGCGGGGGCCGCTACCAGGTGCACGACTACGACCCCTGGTACCGGGGGACGGTCACCGTCAAGGAGGCGCTGGCCAGCTCGCTCAACGTGCCCGCGGTGAAGGCGGAGATGCTCACCGGCATCCCCGAGGTGGTGCGCGTCGCCCAGGGGATGGGGGTCACCACCCTGGACCGTCCCGCCTCCGCGTACGGCGCCAGCCTCACCCTCGGCGGCTATCCGGTGCCCCTGGAGGAGCTCGCCCAGGCGGCCACCGTGTTCGCCGCCGAGGGGTGGTTCCGCGCCGAGCACCTGCTGCTCTCGGTGCACGACCGCCGCGGCGGCGAGCTGCTGGCACGCCGGGCGGGCCATCGCGCCCTCGACCCGGGAGCGACCTTCGTCATGAACGCCATACTCGCCGACGACGCCAACCGCGCCCCCGCCTTCGGCACCGGCTCGGCGCTCACCATCCCCGGGCACCTGGTCGCCGCCAAGACCGGCACCACCTCCGAGTTCCGCGACAACCTCACCGTCGGCTGGACGCCCCGGCTCGCGCTCGCGACCTGGGTCGGGAACGCCGACGACTCGCCGATGCGCGGCACCACCGGGCTGAGCGGCGCGGCGCCGATCTGGAACGAGGTGATGAGCCACGCCCTCGGCACCGCCGCCGACGGCTGGCCGGCGCCGCCCGCGGGGGTGGAGCGGGTCGCCGGCGGCTGGGTGCTCGAGGGCACCTCCGCGGAGACGGGCGCCGAGGCCGGGGCGCTCGAGGAGCTGGCGCCCCAGGCGGACTGCCGGCAGTGGAGCCGGGACGGGGGCCTGCTCTGGGCGTGCGGCCCGACGCGGTCCGGCCTCGCCGGCGACCCGGGCCCGCCGCCGGCTCCGTCGCCGTCGCCGGAGGTCCCCCAAAAGGAGGGAGGTGCGGGCTTCTCGCTCTCCTTCACACTGGGGAGATGAACCTCGACATCCTCGCGGTGCACGCTGCCCAGTCGCCGGACCGGACCGCGCTCGTCGACGACGCCGGGCGGCGGCGCAGCTACGCGGAGCTGAACGCGCGGGCCAACCGCGCCGCCGCCGCGCTCTCCGGTCTCGGGCTCGCCGCCGGCGAGCGCTGCGCCCACATCCACCACAACTGCATCGAGGGCTTCGAGCTCGGCCACGCGCTGCGCAAGCTGGGCGCGGTGTCGACTCCGATGAACACCCGGCTGCGCGGCGCCGAGATCGCCTACCTGCTCAACGACAGCGGCGCCCGGGTGGTGGTGGCGGGACCGGAGTACACCGCCGCTGTGGACGAGGCGCGGCCGCAGGTCGAGGACGCGGGCCGCCGCCGGTGGCTGGCGCTCGGCGACGGCGCCCCTCCCCCCGGCTGGCAGGCCTACGAGGAGGTGCTCGCCGCCGCCGCCGCCGACGCCGAGCCGCCCGGGCGGGGCGTCGTGGGAGCGCCGACGATGATCTACACCGCGGGCACCACCGGCAACCCGAAGGGCGCCTTCCGCGGCGGCGGCGTCGATGTCGGCGTGGCCGCCAGCTGGATGGCGGCGTTCGGCTTCTCCAGCGAGGACGTGCACCTGCTCGCCGGGCCCAGCTACCACAGCGCTCCCGGCGTCTTCAGCGGGCTGCAGCAGCTGATCGGCGCCACCACCGTGGTGCTGCGCCGCTTCGACCCCGAGACCGCGCTGCGGCTGATCGCCGAGCACCGGGTCACCACCACCTTCATGGCACCCATCCTGGTGCGGCGCATCCTCGACCTCCCCGACGCGGTGCGCCTGGCCCACGACGTCTCCAGCATCCGCTGCGTGATCGTCGCCGCCGCGCCCTTCGCCGCCGACCTGAAGCGGCGCGCGGTGGAGTTCCTCGGTCCCCACGTCTTCGAGTTCTACGGCGCCACCGAGACCGGGCTGGTCACCCTCATCACCCCCGACGACCTGCTGCGCAAGCCCCACTCCTGCGGCCGGGTCCTGCCCGGGGTGGAGATCCGCCTGCTCGACGACGACGGCGAGGAGGTGCCCGAGGGCCAGCCCGGCGAGCTCTGGGCGCGCTCGCCCGGCGTGTTCACCGAGTACCACAACCGGCCCGAGGCCACCGCGCGCAACCGGCGCGACGGCTTCTTCACCGTCGGCGACGTCGCCTGGCGCGACGAGGAGGGCTTCATCCACATCTGCGACCGCAAGGTCGACATGGTGATCAGCGGCGGGGTGAACATCTACCCGGCGGAGATCGAGGCGGTGCTCCACGGCCACCCCGCGGTCGAGGACTGCGCCGTGATCGGCGTCCCCGACAGCGAGTGGGGCGAGTCGCTGAAGGCGGTGGTGAAGCTGCAGCCCGGGAGCGACGCCGGCGAGAGGGAGCTGATCGGCTTCGTCGGCGAGCGGCTGGCCGCGTACAAGCGCCCCCGCAGCGTCGACTTCGTCGACGACTTCCCGCGCGACGCCGCGGGCAAGCTGCTCAAGCGGCTGCTCCGGGACCGCTACTGGACCGAGGCGGGCCGACAGGTCTGACCGGAACTCACCGGCCGGGGCGCTCGGACTTATTGACAGTTTGTGGCGAACGCCGTACCCTCGCCCGGTCACCGGAGAGGGACGTGGAGCGGCGCGAGGGAGCCGGTCCGCGGGGGGGAGGAGGCGGGATGAGCACGGCGGGTCCTCGCCGTGGTCATCCCCGCCTCTGCCGCACAGCCTGGCGCGCCGGCCTCAGGCGGCCCGGGCGGCGGCGGCGACCCGGTCCGCGACCGTCCCCGCCTCGGTGACGTGGAGGACGTGCCCGCAGCGGGGCAGCACCTCGACGGCGGCCCCCGGCAGAAGCGCGCGGAGCCCGTCCCGCGGCGCCCCCGCGGCGGTCAGCGGGTCGGCCTCGCCGAGGAGCAGCCGGACGGGGATGCGCGGGTCGAGCCGCGCCACCCGCGGTCCCAGGGCGCGCAGCTCCGCCTCCATGACCCGCACGGTGGCGGCGACCCCGGAGAACGACTGGCCGCGCCAGCCCTCCAGCTCCTCGGTGACGGCGACGTCGTCGATGAGCGCGGCGCCGGGGCCGTAGACCTGGCGCATCGCGCCGCGGATCACCGGGCGCCCGGCCAGGCGGAGGACGCAGCGGACCGTCCAGCCGCCCGGGGTGGACACCGCCAGCCGGACGGGCAGCGGCAGGGCGAAGGGCAGCAGCGCGGGCGCCAGCAGCACCAGCCCTCGCACCGCACCCGGGTCGGTGAGCGCCGCCTCGAGGGCCACCGCGGCGCCCCAGGAGTGGCCCACCCAGAGCGCCGGCCCGGGGGCGAGCGCGGCCGCGGCGGCGCGCGCCGC
>JAQBPI010000060.1 GCA_028287605.1 Chloroflexota bacterium | reverse complement strand
GGGCGGCCGTCCACGCGCACCCGGCCGGCGTCGATGAGCGCCCGGGCGGCGGTGCGGCTGATCCCGCGCTCGCGCACCATCCAGAGGTCGAGCCGTGGCGCGGGCGACGCCGGGGCGGGCTGGGGCTCCACCACCGCGGTCACCGGGCGTGCTCGCCCGCGTGGTCGGGATGCCGGCTGAGGGTGATCGCGGTGACGAGGATGCCGATGACGATGGCGGCGTCGGCGACGTTGAAGACCGGCCAGCGGTGGAGGTCGACGAAGTCGACGACGTAGCCCTGCCGGAAGCGGTCGACGGCATTGGCGGCGGCGCCGCCGAGCACCGCGCCCAGGGTGACCTGGGTGAGCGCACCGTTGCCCGCCCGGTGGCCGACCACCAGGATGTACACGCTCACCACCAGCGCGACCACCAGGAACGCCGCCTGGAAGCCGGGGAAGAGCCCGAACGCGGCGCCGCTGTTGTGGATGTGGTGGATGGTCACCGGCCCGCTCGCCGGCACCTGGTCGCCGTAGGGGACGTCCCGCACCACCAGCCACTTGGTGACGTGATCGAGCGCGAACACGACGATCGCCGAGCCGAGCAGGATGGAGAGCCCGCGCCAGGGCGAGCCCGCGGGCTCCGCGGCGCTCAGCGGGCCACCCCCAGCCGGACGCGCTGCCCCGCGACGGTGCCCTCCCACTCGGAGAGCACGCCGTCCCGCTCCCCCGCCCCATCCTCCCCGAGGACGATCCCGGCCGCGAGGGTCTCGCGCTCCAGGTGCTCACGGTGGGCCTCGACCGCGCGGCGCAGCTCGCCGCCGGTGTCCACCAGCAGGGTGATGCGGTCGTCGAGGGCCAGGCCGGCCTGCTTGCGCAGCTCGTTCACCTTGCGGCTCAGCTCGCGGATCATCCCCTCGCGGCGCAGCTCGTCGGTGAGCTCGGTGTCGAGGACCACGCCCTCGTGGTCGCCCTGGCGGGGGGTGTATCCGACCGCCTTGACGTTGAGCTCGTCCGCGAAGATCGCCTCCAGCTCGGGGTCGAGGGGCTCGCCGCGCACCGTGGCCCCGGCCAGCGGCTGGCGCACCTTGATGCGCGCGGTCTCGCGCGCCGCCAGACCCTCCTCGACGAGGCGTCGCAGCCGGGCCATCTCGGCGATCACCTCGGGGTCGCGCATCACCGCCGGGGCGACCGGGTAGTCGGTGAGGTGCACCGAGTCGGCGACGCCCCCGGCCGGAGGCCGGTCGCCGGTGAGCCCGTTGAGGTTGCGGTAGATGCGCTCGGCGAGGAAGGGCATGAAGGGCGCGAGCAGCCGCGACAGGGTGTCCAGCACGGTGAAGAGGGTCGCGTAGGCCGAGCGCTTGTCGTCGTCGTCGCTGCCGCTCTTCCAGAAGCGGCGGCGGGAGCGGCGCACGTACCACTTCGAGACGTCCTCGACGAAGCCCTCGATGACCCGCGAGGCGTCGGTGGCGTCGTAGGCGTCGAGGGCGGCGCGGACGCCGTCGACGGTCTGGGCGAGCCGGGCCAGCACCCAGCGGTCGAGCACCGGCCGGCTCGGCACCGGCGGCGCCGGCGCGGCGGGGTCGAAACCGTCGATCTCCGCGTAGTCGACGAAGAACTTGTAGACGTTCCAGAGGGTGAGGATGAAGCGCCGCACCACCTCCTGGATCAGCTCGGGGGCGACCCGGTACTCGGTGCCCGCGGTCACGCTCGCGTAGAAGTACCAGCGGGTGGCATCGGCCCCGAACTGGTCGAAGAGCTCGAAGGGGTCGATGATGTTGCCGCGCGACTTCGACATCTTCTTGCCGCGCTTGTCGACCACGTGGCTCAGGCAGATGACGTTCCGGTACGCCGGCCTGTCGAAGAGCAGGGTGCTCTCCGCGAGCAGGGTGAAGAACCAGCCGCGGGTCTGGTCGATGGCCTCGCAGATGAAGTCCGCGGGGTGGCGCCGCTCGAAGCGCTCGACGTTCTCGAAGGGGTAGTGCCACTGCGCAAAGGGCATGGCGCCGCTGTCGTACCAGCAGTCGATGACGTCGGGACAGCGGCGCATCTCCCCGCCGCAGGCCTCGCAGGCCAGCGTGACCTGGTCGATGAAGGGCTTGTGCAGGTCGTCGTCGACGGTGAGCCCCAGCTCGGCGGTCGAGCCCACGCAGCGCTGCGCGCCGCAGCCCTCGCAGATCCAGATCGGCAGCGGCGTGCCCCAGTAGCGGCTCCGCGAGACGTTCCAGTCGACCAGGTTCTCGAGCCAGTTGCCCATGCGGCCGTCGCGGATGTGCGGCGGCTGCCAGGCGACGCTGCGGTTGTGCTCGAGCAGCCGCTGCTTCACCTCGGTGGTGCGGACGAACCACGAGGTGAGCGCGTAGTAGATGAGCGGCGAGTCGCAGCGCCAGCAGAAGGGATAGGTGTGCTCGATGGCCTCCGCCCGGTGGAGGCGGCCGGCCTCGCGCAGGTCCTCGATGATGCGCGCGTCGGCGGCCTTGACGAAGAGGCCGCCGTAGCGTGCGTGCTCGGGGAGGAAGCAGCCGTCGAGCCCCACCACGTGGCGGATAGCGACCCCCGCCCTGCGGCACAGCTCGAGGTCGGCCTCGCCGTAGGCGGCGGCGGTGTGGACGATCCCGGTGCCGTCGTCCATCGACACCAGCTGCGGCGCGGAGAGCACGACGAAGGCGCGGCCCTCGGGGAGCATCTCGGTGAAGAGCGGCTCGTAGGTCCGGTCGACGAGGTCGGAGCCGGTGATGTGCCCGACCACCTCGCCCTCGCCGCGCAGCACCTCCAGCCGCTTCTCGGCGAGGATCACGTCGCCGTTCTCGGTGCGGACGCGCACGTAGGTCTCGTCCGGGTGCACGGCGAGGGCGACGTTGCCGGGGAGGGTCCACGGCGTCGTCGTCCAGGCGAGCAGCGAGACGTCGCCGTCCTCGCCGGTGAGCCTGAACTTCACGTACACCGACGGGTCGGGGACGTTGTCGCGGTAGCCCTGGCTCAGCTCGTGCGAGCTCAGCGAGGTCTGGCAGCGCGGGCAGTAGGGCACCACCTTGTAGTCCTGCTGCAGCAGCCCCGCGTCCCAGATCCGCTTCAGGCTCCACCACACCGACTCGATGTAGGTGCTGTCGTAGGTGCGGTAGGGGTTCTCCATGTCGAGCCAGAAGCCGAGGCGCTCGGTCATCGCCTCCCAGTCGTCGATGTACTCGCTCACCGACGCCCTGCAGAGGGCGTTGAAGCGGTCGACGCCGTACTCCTCGATCTGCCGCTTGCCGCTGATCCCCAGCTTGCGCTCGACCTCCAGCTCCACCGGCAGGCCGTGGGTGTCCCAGCCCGCCTTGCGGTCGACCTGGAAGCCGGCCATCTGGCGGTAGCGGGGGAAGAGGTCCTTGAAGGCCCTGGTCAGCGCGTGGTGGATGCCCGGCCGGCCGTTGGCGGTGGGCGGCCCCTCGTAGAAGACGAAGGGCGGCGCCCCCTCGCGGCGCTCGAGGGTGCGTCGGAAGACGTCGGCCTCCCTCCAGAAGGACAGCACCTCGCGCTCTCCCTCGGCGAGGCCGGCACGGGGTGGGACGGGGGTGAATCGTGGCATTGGTGTGGTGCGGTGATCCGGTGGTACGGCTCGAGCGGGCGGCCTCCCGTCAGTGTACGAAGGAGGCGAGGAGGCCAAACGGAGTATGGAGGCTCAGGCTGGCGGTCCGGCCGACCCCGCCGCACCGGTGCCGGCGGGCGCGCGCGGCGGCCGCTCGCCGAAGATGGCCCGGCCCAGCCGGACCATCGTGGCCCCCTCCTCGACCGCCACCTCGAAGTCGCCGCTCATCCCCATGCTCAGCTCGGGGAGGGCACCGCCCCCGCGCTGCTCCAGGCCATCGCGCATCCGGCGCAGCGCGGCGAAGACCGGCCGGGCCTCCTCGGGGTCGGCCACCGGCGGGGCCATGGTCATGAGACCGCGGAGGCGCAGGCCACCGAGCCCGGCGATCGCCGCCACCGCCTCCTCCAGGCCGCCGGGGAGGAGACCGGTGTGCCCCGGCAGGCCGGTGAGCTCCACCTCGAGCAGCACCTCGAGCTCGCCCAGCCCGGCCGGCCGCCGCGCCGCCAGGGTCTCGGCGAGGCGGACGCTGTCGACGGAGTGAACCACCGCGAAGGTCGCCGCGGCCCGCGCCGCCTTGTTGGTCTGCAGGTGCCCGACCATGTGCCAGCGCACCCCGTCCGGCAGCTGCGGCCGCTTCGCCGCCGCCTCCTGCACGCGGTTCTCACCGAGGTCGGTCACTCCCGCCACCACCGCCTCGGCGACCCGCTCGGCGGCGACCGTCTTGGAG
>JAQBPI010000046.1 GCA_028287605.1 Chloroflexota bacterium | reverse complement strand
GCGGCGCGGCCCAGCCGGCGCCGAGCGCGGCCAGGGTCACGGCGACGAGCAGGCGCCGCCGCCGCCGCATTCCGTGCCGCCGTTCCACCCGTCTATGGTCGCCCGGTGGTCCTGACCGTGCGCGCCCACCCCGGAGCCTCCCGCGAGAAGGTCGCCTGGGACGGCGACCGCCTCCACCTCTGGGTGACCGCCCCGGCGGCGGAGGGGCAGGCCAACCACGCCGTGGCCCTGGCGGTGGCGCGCTGGCTGGAGGTGCCGCCGTCGCGCGTCCGGCTGCGCGCCGGCACCCGCTCACGCACCAAGCTGGTCGAGGTCGACGGCGACCCCCCGCTGCCTGGCGGCTACCAGACCCGGTAGGGCAGGAACTTGCCGTGCAGGGTGAGCTTGACCCGGTCGCCCTTGGGATCGGGCAGGCGCTCCATGTCCATCTCGAAGTCGATCGCCGACATGATCCCGTCGCCGAACTCCTCGTGGATCAGCTCCTTGAGGGTGGTCCCGTACACCTGCACGATCTCGTAGAGGCGGTAGAGCAGCGGGTCGGTGGGGATGACGTCGCCGAGCGCCCCCTTGGAGGGCGATCGCTCCAGCGCCCTCACCACCTCGTCGTCGAGGTCGAGCGCGGCGCCCACCCGCTCGGCGACGTCGGTCGGCATCGCCTGCTGGCCGAGCAGCGCCGACGTGGTCCACACCGGGCTGCGCCCGGCCACGCCGGCCAGCTCCGCCCAGGTCTTGCCCAGGCGCAGGCGGGCGTCGGCGATCACCTCGGTCGCCTCCTCGCGCTCCATGTCTCTCCCTCCGGAGTGCCGGCACCTACGATCGACAGTCGATGGTACGGGGCGTGTACGGACAGTAGCCTTGAGCGCCGTGGCCAATCCGCGGCCACCCGCGCTCGGAGCCCGCGCCTAACCCTCCTGACGCACCCAGGTGGCGATGATGGCGTCGGGGGCCGAGCCGGGCTCGAGCCGCTGCCAGCCGCTCATCCGCCAGCCGTCGGCGAGCATGCGCCGGACGTCGCGCTCGTACTCCTCCTGGGAGCGGTAGCGCGTCACCACCAGGTCAGGCCGGTCCGCACGGGACCGTTGACGCAAGCCGAGCCGGAAACCCATGCCTCGACCTCTCCGCCGCACCGCTCACCACCCTCTGGGGAAGAATAGACCCACCGGGCCCACCATGGGGGAGCGCGGAGATCAGGCTCAATGGGAGGCCGAGGCCATGACCGACGTCGCCGCAGGCCGGCGATATCAGCACCTGCTGCTGGAGGACGACGGCCCCGTCGCCGTGGTCACCATGAACCGTCCCGAGCGGCGCAACGCGCTGTCGCTGGCGCACATGGAGGAGCTCATCGAGGCGCTGCGCGGCATCGGGGAGCGCTCCGAGGTCGGCGCCGTGACCCTGCGCGGGGCGGGGCCGGCGTTCTGCGCCGGGCACGACCTCGGCGAGATGGTCGACCGCGAGCTCGACGAGTTCCGGCACCTCTTCGGGGTCTGCACCACCCTGATGGAGACCATCCAGGGCATTCCCCAACCGGTGATCGCCGAGGTGCACGGCATCGCCACCGCGGCCGGCTGCCAGCTGGTGGCCACCTGCGACCTGGCGGTGGCCGCCGACACCGCCCGCTTCGCCACCCCGGGGGTGCGCCTCGGCCTCTTCTGCTCGACTCCCATGGTGGCGCTGAGCCGCGCCGTGGGCCGCAAGAAGGCGCTGGAGATGCTGCTCACCGGCGAGCCCGTCGGTGCCGAGGAGGCGCTGCGCAGCGGTCTGGTCAACCGGGTGGTGCCCCCCGAGCGGCTGCGGGACGAGACCCGGGCGCTCGCGATGCAGGTCGCCGCGGCCAGCCACCAGGTGGTCGGGCTGGGCAAGCGCGCCTTCTACGAGCAGATCGACATGACCCAGGACGCCGCCTACGAGCACACCCGCGAGGTGATGTCGCGGAACGCCACCGACGCCGACGGGCAGGAGGGGATCTGCGCGTTCCTCCAGAAGCGCCCGCCGGTGTGGGGGGAGCGCTGACCCCTGATCGGGGGAGGCGGGTCGCGGCGAACGGCCGCGTATCATCTCGCGGATGCATCCGGCAGGCCTGCGTGCGCTGTGGCGGCGATTCGAGCCCCTCCACGCCGCCGTCTACTTCGCCCCCGAGGGGCGCGAGCAGTACGGCGCGGCCGGGCTCCGCGGCGGCTGGATGGCCTACTTCGCCTCGCGCTCGGCGCCGATGGGCGCGGTGCCCGCCGAGGTGGTGACCGCGACCTTCTACGTGTTCCACCCCGCGATGGTGGCTCGGGCCATCCCCGACGCCTGGCGCCTCTCCTCCCCGGAGCGGGTGCTGGACGCGCGCCGCGCCGTCGCCGGTGCCGCGCTGCGCCGCCTTCTCGGCGATGCCGTGGACTCGGAGGCGGTGGTCGAGGCGGCCACGCTGGCACGGCAGGCGGCGGACGGCTGCGCTCTCGCCGGCCGCCCGCTCCTCGCCGGCCATGCCGCGCTTCCCTGGCCGGACGAGCCCCATCTCGCCCTCTGGCACGGGTGCACGCTGCTCCGTGAGCACCGCTTCGACGGGCACGTGGCGGCCCTCCTCTCCGAGGAGGTCGACGGCTGCGCCGCCAACCTCACCCTCGCCGCCACCGGGGTCGTCGGCGCCGAGCAGCTGCGCGGCTTCCGCGGCTGGTCCGAGGAGGAGTGGGCGGCGGCGGCGGAGCGGCTGCGGCAACGCGGCTGGCTGGACGCCGACGGTCGCCTCACCGCGGCGGGCGCGGCCGGCCGGCAGCGGCTGGA
>JAQBPI010000026.1 GCA_028287605.1 Chloroflexota bacterium | reverse complement strand
CCCTCGTAGCACTGCAGCCGCACCAGCTCGCGGTCGAGGGCGCGGGAGAGCGCCCGGGCGAGCTCCGTCTTGCCCACCCCCGCCGGCCCCTCGACCAGCAGCGGCTTCTCCATCCGGGTGGCCAGGTAGGTGACGGTGGCGGCCTCGGGGTCGATCAGGTAGTCGGCGGCGTCGAGGCGCGCGATGCAGTCGGCCACGGAGCCGAACCGGTCGCCGCTCATGCTCATGGAGGCCCGTCCACGTCCAGCCGCTGCTGCCGCCGGCGGATCCCCAGCGCGGTGGCGCCGAGCGCCGCCAGCACCTCGAGGGTGAGCGGGAAGGGCCAGTGGAAGATCGCCCCGGCGAGCCGCGCCGGGCCGGACTGCTCGGGGGCGGCCAGGGAGTCGATCGCCTCCGGCTTCGGGGTGGGGACCGCGCGGGGCGGGGACGAGGAGCCGGCCGGGGCGATCCCCCGCTCTCCGGTGACCGCCGCGGGGGGCGGGACGGTGTCGTCGATCTGGCTGTACAGCGCCGCGCCGCCCTGGGGCGGCACCACCCCGATCATCACCAGCGGCGGCTGGGCGGGGGCCACGGCGATCGAGGAGACCGACCGGCGGTCGGCCGGCAGCCCCTTGTCGGCGGGGAGGAAGCTGGCGCCCCCGTCGGTGGAGCGGAGGATGGTGCCGCCCGTGCTCCCGCCCGCGTCGCTGCCCGCGTAGACCAGGTTCGGGTCGAGCTGGCTGAAGCCGAGGGTGGTCACCGAGAGCGGCTCGGCGATGCCGGTGCTCGGAGTCCAGGTGGTGCCCTCGTCGATGCTGTGGTACGTGCCCTTGTTGGTGGCCACCACCAGGGGCCGGAACTGCGCCGACTGGGGCAGCGGCCCGGCGCCCAGGGAGGAGACCACGGCGGTCGCGGGGAGGCCCTGGGCGAGCGGCTCCCAGGCGGGGCCGGGGCCGGCGTTGCGGAAGAGGAAGCCGGTGCCGGGGCCGGCGTCGGTCCCCGCGACCAGGGTGAACTGGGGCGAGTTGGCGGCCACCGCCACGGCGCTGACGTCGAAGCCGTCGAGGCCGGCGGGGTGCCAGGCGGTGCCGTCGACGCTCACCGCCACGCCGTTGCTGGTGCCCACCGCCAGGCCGCCGAGGCCGAAGGCCAGGGAGCGCACGTTGCGGTCGGGGAGGCCGCCCGACACCTCGCGCCAGCTGCGGCCGCCGTCGTCGCTGCGCTGCACCCCACCGCCGGCCAGCCCGGCGTAGGCGGTGTGCCCGGGGCGGACGTCGAAGCCGACCACCCAGACCCGGGTGCCGTGGACCGGCGTGGCGTTCCACGTCTGCCCGCCGTCGGTGGTCCGGTAGACCCCGGCGTCGGTGGCGGCGAGGGCGGTGGCGGGCAGGGCGGGGTTGAAGGCCACCGACCAGATCCTCGAGCCGCCGAGCCCGGGCAGCGCCCCCACCCTGCCCCAGTCCGCGGCCATCGCCGGCGACGTGCCCGGCACCAGCAGCGCGACGAGGGCGGCGAGGACGGCGGCGGCCGCCCGGCGGGCAGCGGTGATCACCGTGTCGAGGATAGCGGGTCGCCCGAGACCACCGGCGGCGTCCAGAGCGTCACGGGGATCAGGGGATCAGCGGGCCCAGCACGATGGTGTGCTCGCGGTCGGGCCCGACCGACACGCCCTCCACGGGGGCGCCGCTGACCTCGCCGAGGCGGGTGATGTAGGCGCGCGCCGCGGCGGGCAGGTCCTCCAGACGCCGGCAGTCGCGGGTCGGCGACAGCCAGCCGGGCATCTCCTCGTAGACCCCCTCGCAGTGCTTCATGTGGGAGATGTTGGCCATCGGATGGTCCCAGGACTCGCCCTTGCTGACGTAGCCGGTGCAGATCCTGATGGGGTCGACGCTGTCAAGAACGTCGAGCTTGGTGACGAACATCGCGTCCACGCCGTTGGTGTTGACCGCATAGCGCGCCACCGCGGCGTCGAACCAGCCCACCCGCCGGGCCCGCCCGGTGACGGTGCCGAACTCCGCCCCCACTTCGCGGATGCGCTCGCCGAGGCCGTCGTGCAGCTCGGTGGGGAAGGGGCCGTAGCCCACCCGGGTGGTGTAGGCCTTGAAGACGCCGATGGTCTTGGAGATCCGAGAGGGGGGGATGCCGCTGCCGGTGCAGGCCCCGCCCGCGGTCGGCGCCGAGGAGGTGACGTACGGGTAGGTGCCGAGGTCGATGTCGAGCATCACCCCCTGGGCGCCCTCGAGCAGGATGCGGTCGCCGCGGGCGATGGCGCCCTGGACGATCGGGTAGATGTCGCGGATGTAGCGGTCGAGCAGCTCGCCGTGCTGCATGTACTCGTCGAGGATGGTCTGCTCGTCGAAGGGGTCGACCCCGTACAGCCTGGTGAGCGCCTCGTTCTTGAGACGGAGCACGAAGCGGAGCTTCTTCTCCATGAACCTGGGCTTCTGGAGGTCGCCGATGCGGAAGCCGATGCGCCGCACCTTGTCCTCGTAGGTGGGGCCGATGCCGCGGGCGGTGGTGCCCAGGCGGTCGTCGCCGCGCTGCTGCTCGCCGAGCTTGTCGAAGGCGGGGTGGTAGGGCATCACCATGTGGGCCCGGTCGCTGATCACCAGGTTGTCGGTGCTGATGCCCTGGCCGCGGAGGGTGGCGAGCTCGGCGAGGAAGGCCCGGGGGTCGACCACCATGCCGTGGCCGATCACGCAGGTGACCTGGGGGTAGAGGATGCCACTGGGGATGAGCTGGAAGCGGAACTCGCGTCCCCCGCTGACCACGGTGTGGCCGGCGTTGTTGCCGCCCTGGGAGCGGACCACCATGTCCACGCCGTCGGCGAGGAGGTCGATGACCTTCCCCTTGCCCTCATCGCCCCACTGGCCACCCACCAGAATCGTGACGCTCATCGCGGCCGGTAAGGCTACCGGAAGTGCGGCGCACGCGGTCGCCGGACCGGTATACAGCGGGTGATGCAGCGTCGCCTGGACGGGTCCGGCGTTCCCTCCCCCCCGGACGGAGCCGCCGGGCGCCCGCCGCTGCTGGCGCTCGTGGTCGCCGCGGCGGCGCTGGCGGTGGTCCTCCTCGGCCCCCGGCTCTTCGACACCGACCCGGTCGGCGTCGATCCCTTCGACCTGCGCCTGGCCGCGGTGGCGCTGGTGCTCGCCGGCGCGGCCGCGGTCTGGGAGCGGCTCGCCGAGATGCGCGCCGTCCTGCTGGCGGTGGCCGCGGTCGTGCTGCCCTACTGCGCCTGGTCGGCGACCCCTCGCGTGCTCGAGCGGGTCGCGGGCGGGCGGCTCTCCTTCGACGCCGAGGTGCTCGGCTCCGACCTCGTGTACGTGGCCGGCACCCTCGCGATCGCGGCGGTGGCGGTGCGCCGGCTGCCGGAGCGGTGGCGTCCGCGGCTGCGGCTGC
>JAQBPI010000020.1 GCA_028287605.1 Chloroflexota bacterium | reverse complement strand
CGGGAATGTAGCGCACCCTCTGTGTCAGCCGCGCGTCCCGCTCTCGCGGGTCCTCCCTCAGAGGGGGGAGAGCACCAGCCCGGTGGGCACCTTGGGATAGAAGTAGGTGGACTTCTGGGGCATGGTCTCGCGGGCGTCGGAGACGGCGATGATCTCGGCCGTGGTGCAGCCGTTGAGGCAGATCGCCAGCGCGGCGGTGCCCGCGGCCACGCTCTCCTCGGCCTCCTCGACGCCGCGGGTGTAGCCCAGCGCGCCGCCCGCCACCGCATCGGCGTCGAGCCCGCAGGCCCGCTCGAGGATCAGCTCCTGGAGCACCGAGACGTCGAGGGCGGCGCGCGGCGAGGCGCCGGCCCGCCGGGGGGCGCGGAGCAGGAAGGCTCCGTCCGACCCCGCCACGGCGAGGGCGTGCTCGCCGTCGCGGTGGCGGCGGGCGGCGTCGACCGCCTCCGCCAGGCTGCCCGCAGGGTCGGCCCGGAAGGTGCCGTCGAGCCGGTCGAGCAGGTCGGCGACGCGGTCGGGGACCCCCGGGGCGGGGCGCACCAGCCGGTGGGTGGGGAGCACCTCGATGCTGGGGTCGGTGGCGGCGCAGAGGTGGAGCAGGGTCATGCCGAAGTCGGCGCCGGCGTCCGCGCCGGGCTCGGCGGCGCGGCGCTCGGCGGCGTACGTGGCGGCGGTCTCGAAGCGGTGATGTCCGTCGGCGATGTACAGCCGGCTGGGCCCCAGCGCCTCCAGCACGGCGCCCAGCCGGGCGGGGTCGTCGACCACCCAGAGGCGGTGGTGCTCGTCGCCGACCTCGCCCTCGGTGGTGCCCTCGGCGTCGGGCTCGCGCTCGGTGGCCGCCGCCATCGCCTCGTCGATGCCGGGAGCCGAGTCCCAGAGCGAGAAGACCGCGCTGGTCTGCATCCGGGTCGCCCGCATCAGCGCCAGGCGGTCCTCCTTGGGGCCGCGGAGGGTGCGCTCGTGAGGCAGCACCGCCGCCTCGTCCCAGGGCAGCGCCGGGGTGCGCAGGTAGAGCCCGCAGCGGGTGCGGCGGCTCCCGTCCGCGGCGGTGAACTCGTGGTCGGCCACGTAGACGGCCGGGTGGGGATCGTGGCGGAGGACGCCGAGCCCGAGCCAGGCGTGGAGGTGGCCGGCGGCGCGGGTGTAGCGGTCCACGACGCCGGGGCGGTCGCCCGGCTCGTCGCGCCCGTAGTCGATGCGCACGATGTTGCGCAGGTCGCGGGCGTAGAGGCGCTCGCGCTGCTCCGTCGAGATCACGTCGTAGGGGGGCGCGAGGGTGCCGCCGAGGTCGACGACGCCGGGGTCGAAGCGCACCGCGCGCAGCGGTGCCAGGCCGCTCAGAGCTGGACTTCCCGCACCGACTCGAGCCCGATCGTGGCCTGCATCTCGCCCAGCACCTCGGTGGGGACGGAATCGTCGACCTCGACGTAGAAGAGGGCGTGACCGCGGGGCTGGTCGCGACCGAGGCCGAAGTTGGCGATGTTGATGTCGTGCCGCGCGAGGTGGGAGGAGACCCCGGCGATGACCCCGGGCAGGTCCCGGTTGGTGCCGATCAGGTACCGCCCCTCCGGCCGCATCCGCACCTTGTAGCCGTTGACGCGGGTGATCCAGGCCTCGCCCTCCAGCTGGGTTCCGGCGATCGACAGCCGCTCGCCCCCGACCACCTCGAGCAGCATCGAGTTGGCGTAGTCGACCGAGCGGCTGGTGCGGCTCTCGCCGACCTCGATGCCGTGCTGACGGGCGACGGCACGGGCGTTGATGGGGTTGATCCGGGTCTCGGTGAACCGCGCGAGCAGCCCGCGGAGCGCCTCGGCGGTCAGCACCGTGGTGTCGCGGCCGGTGAGCTCGCCGGTGTAGGAGCAGACCACCTCGCGCACCTGCCCGGCGCCCATCTGGGCGGCCAGCGACCCCATCTGGTGGGCGAGGTGCAGGTAGGGCTGGAGCGCCGCCATCTCCTCTGGGAGGATCACCGGGGCGTTGACCGCGTAGCGGGCGGCGCCGCCGGACAGCACCGCGACGATCTGGTCGGCGACGTCGTAGGCGACGTTGACCTGGGCCTCGCGGGTGCTGGCGCCGAGGTGCGGGGTGAGCAGCGCGCCGGGCGCCTGCAGCAGCGGGTGGTCGGCGGGCGGCGGCTCCTTGGTGAAGACGTCGACCGCGGCGCCGGCGATCTCCCCCGCACGCAGGGCGGCGGCGAGCGCCTCCTCGTCGACGATCCCGCCGCGGGCGACGTTGATGACCCGGGCGGTGCGCTTCATGGCGCGCAGCTGCTCGGCGCCGATGATCCCCCGCGTCGTGTCGTTGAGCGGCGTGTGCACGCTGAGCACGTCGGACTCGCGGATCAGCGTGTCCAGGTCGACCAGCTCGACCTGCGCCTGCTCGGCGCGCTCCGGGGTGACCAGGGGGTCGTGGGCGATGACCCGCATCAGCAGGCCCTGGGATGCGGCGCGGGCCACCTCGAAGCCGATCTTGCCCAGCCCGAGCAGCCCCAGCGTCTTCTCCCGGAGCTCCATCCCCATGAACCTCGACCGCTCCCAGCGACCGGCGTGGAGCGACTGGTCGGCGGGCGCGACGTTGCGGGCCAGGGCGCACATCAGCGCCACCGCGTGCTCGGCGGCGGCGATGGTGTTGCCGGTGGGGGCGTTGAGCACCAGCACCCCGTGGCGGGTGGCGGCGGCGATGTCGATGTTGTCGACGCCCACGCCGGCGCGGCCGACCACCTTGAGACGGGTGCCGGCGGCGAGCACCTCGGCGGTGACCCTGGTCTCGCTCCGCACCACCAGCGCGTCGTAGCCGGGGATGCGCTCGATCAGCTCCTCGCGGCTCAGCCCGGTGACGACGTCGACCTCGCCGGCGGCGCGGAGCCGCTCGACGCCGTCCTCGGCGATGGGGTCCGCGACCAGGATGCGGGAGGTGCCGAGGGGGAGCTGGGTCACCGAGCGTGCCTCGGCGGTGGTCATCGGCCGGCGCCCGCCGGCTCGGGGGCCGCCTGGGTGCCGCGCGCCACCCGCTGGGCCGCGGCCACCGTCAGCCCGACCCGGCTGAGCAGGCCGTGGTCGGCCAGCCCCTGCTCGATGGTGGCGAGGATGGAGTAGGCGTCGCGCTCCTCGATGAAGCCGAGGTGGCCGACCCGGAAGACGCGGCCGGCGAGCTGTCCCTGGCCGCCGGCGAGCACCAGCCCGTGGCGGGTGCGCAGCGCCGCGAGGAAGGCCTTGAGCTGCTCCGGCGAGGACGCCGGCGAGTGCACCGCGGTGACCGCGTTGCTCCGGTGCGCCTCCGGCGCCAGCAGCCGCAGCCCGATGGCCACCAGGCCGGCGCGGATCATGTCGGCGACCCGCTGATGGCGGGCGAAGACGTTCTCCAGCCCCTCCTCGCGGAGCATCGCCAGCCCCTCCTGGAGGGCGTACATGACGCCGAGCGGAGGGGTGGTGAAGGTGGTCCCCTGGTCGATGAACCCCTTCTGGCGCGCGAAGTCGAAGTAGAAGCTGGGGCAGCGCGCCGCCGCGGCGGCCCGGTAGGCGGCCGGGCTCACCGCGATCATGGCCAGCCCGGGCGGCGCCATCCATCCCTTCTGCGAGGCGGTGACCACCACGTCCAGCCCGAGCTCGTCGACGGGCAGGGGCATCACCCCGGCGCCGCTGACGCTGTCGACGGCGAGCAGCTTGCCCCGCCCCTTCACCACCGCGGCGATGGACCGCATGTCGTTGACCACGCCCGTCGAGGTCTCGTTGTGGGTGACGCAGACCTTCTCGATCGCGGGATGCTCGGCGAGCACCCGGTCGACGTCCTCGGGGTCGAGGGCCTCGCCCCAGGGTATCTCCAGCCGCACCGCCTCGACGCCGTACGCGGCGGCGATGTCGGCCCAGCGGTCGCCGAAGCTGCCGATGCTGCAGAAGAGGCCGGCCTCGCCGGGGCTGAAGAGGTTGGCGACTGCCGCCTCCAGCCCGCCGGTGCCGCTGGCGGGGAACAGGAGGATGTCGTTCTCGGTCTGCAGACCCCAGCGCAGCCCGTCGACGAGGTCGCGGATGATCACCGCGGCATCGGGGCCGCGATGGTTGATCATCGGCCGCGCCGCGGAGCGCATCACCCGCTCCGGGATGGGCGTCGGACCGGGGACGCGAAGCTGCTGCTCGAAAGCCATGGCACTCCGATGAGGGGGTTGTCGGCGGGGCCAGTGTACTTGGGGCACCGTCTGCGCCGACCCCGCGGGCGGGGGGACGGCGGGGATGCCGCCCTCCCCTCCTCCGGGCGCTGAAGCGCCCGGAGGGGGGACTCCCCCAGGCCGTCATCCGCTGATTCTGTCGATGCGGATGACGGCCTTCGCCCTGCTGCGCCTCAGCGGACGTCCGCGGTGAAGGGCAGGAGCGCCATGTGGCGGGCGCGCTTGAGGGCCACGGTGAGCAGCCGCTGGTGGCGCGCACAGGTGCCGGTCATCCGCCGCGGCAGGATCTTGGCGCGGTCGGTGAGGTAGCGCCGCAGCCGCGACACCTCCTTGTAGTCGATGTGGTCGACGTGCTCCAGGCAGAAGGAGCACACCTTGCGGTGGCGGCGGCGGTCGTAGTCAGGCACAGCCGTGTTTTCTCCTGGTCGTCGGGATGCGCCGTCGGCGCCGCCCGGGGGCTCCGCCCCCGGGCGCTAGAAGGGGATGTCGTCGGGATCGACGTCGCCGCCGCCGGAGACGGGCGCGGGACGGCCCGAGCCCACCGGGGCGTCACCGCCCATGCCGGCGCCGGCGCCGTCCTGGCGGCTGTCGATGAACTGGATGTCCTGGGCGTTGATCTCGGTCTTATAGCGCTTCTGCCCGCTCTGCTGGTCGTCCCAGGAGCGGGTCTGCAGGCGGCCCTCGACGTAGACCAGGCGTCCCTTCTGGAGGTACTGCCCGCAGAGCTCGGCGAGCTTGCGGTTGCCCTGGTTCCAGACCACGACGTCGTGGAACTCGGTGAACTCGCGCCGCTCGCCCGACGCCGGGTCCTGCCCGTACCGGTTGGTGGCCAGGCCCAGCTGGCACACCGCGGTGCCGCTCGGCGTGTAGCGCAGCTCGGGGTCGCGGGTCAGGCGACCGATGAGCATCACCCGGTTCAGCGATCCTGCCATCAGTGCTCCCCCCGCGTCTCGTCCTCGTCGCCGGCGGCGGCGAGCTCGAGGTCCTCGATCTCCGCCTCCTCGGCGTCGATCTCGCCGGAGACCTCCACGCCGTCGCCCTCCGCGGCGGCGGCGCCCCGCTCCGCGCGGCGGCCGTCCTTGCCCTCGCTCTCCGGCGGCTTGGGCGCGGCGATCGTGATCATGTGGCGGATCACGTGGTCGCTGATGCGCAGCGCCCGCTCCAGATCCTTCACCCTGGAGCCGTCACCCCGGAACTCGACGATCACGTAGTGGCCGTCGCGCAGGCCCGCGATCTCGTAGGCGAGACGCCGCTTTCCCCAGGGGGTGGTGGCGGTCACCTCCGCGCCCTGGCCCTCGACCAGGACCTGGACCGCCTCCACGGCGCCGCGCAGCCCGTCCTCGTCCAGGTCGGGGCGGACGACATACATCAACTCGTACTCGCGCAGCACGCGCGGCACCTCCTTTCCCATGGCCTTCGACGCCCGGTCACGCCGGGCGCAGGAAAGCGGTCTGACCCCCCGCAGTCGCGGGGCCTGGCGAGGATAGCAGGGCCGAGCGAACGGGCTGCGAGGCGGAGGGGAGTTGCCCGGCCGATCTGCGGCCGGTGGGGTTGCCCGGACGATGTGTGGCCGGTGGAGATGCCCGGGGCGATCTGCCGCCGGTGGAGGTGCTCGGGCGATGTGCGGCCGGTGGAGTGCTCGGCCGATCTGCACCGGGTGGGGTTGCTCGGCCGTTCTGCCGCCGGTGGGGATGCTCGGGCGATCTGCGCGCCGGTGGGGATGCTCGGGCGTTCTGCCACCGGGTGGAGATGCGCGGCGGTTGTGCGGCCGGTGGAGATGGCCGGCAGTTCTGCCGCCGGTCGAGATTCGCGTGGGGCCGCTCTGCCGCCGGTCTTGACTCGGGGGGGACTGCGTCCCCCCCGTTCAGTCGCAAGACATCGTGCGCTGGCGCGCCCGATGCCGGCTCCTGCCCCCCCTCGCCGGCACTCGCCGGCGGCGCGCGCTTCGCGCTCGCAATTTGCTCCTCCACCGGCCGAGGTACGACGCGAGGAACGCT
>JAQBPI010000088.1 GCA_028287605.1 Chloroflexota bacterium | reverse complement strand
CTGGAGCCGGTCGGCGCGGAGGGTGCCCAGGGCGGCGCGGGCGGCCACCAGCCGGGTGGTGACCACCTCCGAGCCGCCGTGGGGCACGCCCGGCTCGCCCGCCCAGGCCATCCCCACCAGCAGAGCGGCGCGGCAGCAGGGCAGCGGAGGGACGTGGGGGGCGAGCTCGGCCACCACCTCGGCGGTGAAGGAGAGGCGGCGCGGCGCCACTCAGCAGCGCCTCATCGCGGATCGGGGCGCTCGACGTCGCGGTGACGGAGCGCCACCGTCACCCCCTCGCCGCGCAGCCGCCCGGCGAGCTCGGAGGCGACCACCACCGAGCGGTGCCGCCCCCCGGTGCAGCCGACGGCGACGTGGAGGCGGGTGCGCTGCCGCTCGGCCATCGCGGCCATGGTCCAGCGCAGCAGCTGCTCGAGCCGGTCGACGAACTCGGCGCCGGGAGGGTGGTCGAGGACGTGCGCGCGCACCGCCGGGTCGAGGCCCGTGAGCGGGCGCAGCTCCGGCTCCCAGAAGGGATTGCGGAGCATGCGCGCGTCGACCACCCAGTCGGCCTCGAGCTGGGGGCCGTACTTGAAGCCGAAGGACGAGAGCGTGACCGCGAAGCCGCCGGCGTCGCCGCCCTCTGGGGCGATCGCCTCCACCACCCGGCGACCGAGCCCGCCGGCGTCGAGGGCGGAGCTGTCGACGACCACGTCCGCGGCGGCGCGCATCGCCTCCAGCAGCCGCCGCTCCGCGGCCACCGCCGCCGGCCCGGTGCCCGCCGCGGCACAGGGATGGGGACGGGTGCTGTCGGCGAGGCGCCGCACCAGCACCTCGTCGCGGGCGTCGAGGAACAGCACCCGCACCCCCGGAGCCGGGACGAAGCCGCGCACCGCCTCACCCTGGCGGGCGTCGACCACCGCCACCACCGGCCCCTCGCCGCCGCGCAGCGCCCCGGCCAGCTCCACCGGCAGGTTGTCGATGCAGCGCGCCCCCCGCCGCTCCAGGGCCGCCAGCGCGGTGGCCTTGCCGGCAGCGCTCATCCCGGTCAGGATCCACACCGGCGCCTGTTCCACGCCCACGCTCAGATCAGCTCCTTGATGCGCACCGCCACCGAGCGGGGCAGCCCCGGCACCGCGGCGAGCTCGTCGACGGTGGCGTCGCGGATGCCCTCGATGCTGCCGAACTGGCGGAGCAGGGCACGGCGGCGCGCCGGCCCCAGCCCGCTGACGATGTCGAGCCGCGAGCGCAGCGCCTCCTTGCCCCGGCGGGCGCGGTGGCGGGTGATCGCGAAGCGGTGGGCCTCGTCCCGCACCCGCTGCACCAGGAAGAGCGTGGGACTGTCGGAGGGCAGCACCACCGGGTCGGCCCGGCCGGGGAGGAAGAGCTCCTCGTTGCGCTTGGCCAGGCCGGCGATGGGGACGTCGCCGAGCCCGCTCTCCACCAGCACGGCATGGGCGGCGGCGAGCTGCCCCTTGCCGCCGTCGATGAGGATCAGGTCGGGGAGCGTGCCGAAGCTGTCGTCGGCGGCCGCGGTGGAGCGCCGCCGCGGCTGCCGGGGAGGCTCGCCCGCGGGCTCCTCGGCGACCGCCAGCCCTCCCCCGTCCTCCACCGGCTCGACCACCCGGCCGCCGCCGTTGCTCCCCGCGGGGTCGTCGACGGGGACGTCCCCGGCGCTCGCGGCCTGGCCGAGGTGGCGGCCGATCCGGCGCCGCAGCGTCTCCTCGATGGAGGCGAAGTCGTTGGCGCCCTCCACGGTCCTGATGCCGAAGTGCCGGTAGTGGGCGGGGCGGGGGCGCCCGTCCTCGAAGACCACCATCGAGCCCACCGAGTTGGTGCCCATGGTGTTGCTGATGTCGTAGCACTCGATGCGCCGGGGCAGCTCGGGGAGGTCGAGGCGCGCCTGCAGGTCGGCAAGCAGGCCCTCGGTGCGGTCGGCGTCGAAGTCGGCCTCGATGCGGGCCTGGCGCAGCGCGGTCGCCGCCGTCTGGGTGGCCTGCTCGACCAGCTCGCGGGCGGCGCCGCGCTGGGGCACGCGGACCTCGACGGGGCCGCCGCGCTGCTCGCTGAGGAACTCCTGGAGCAGGGCGTGCCCGGGCGGCCGCTCGGCGACCACGATGGTCCGCGGCAGGCTCGAGGCGTCGCCGTAGTACTGGCCGACGAAGCTCTCCAGGGCGTCGGCGGCGCTGAGCCCGGCCACCCCCTCGAGCGCGTGGTTCTCCATCATCGCCACCTTGCCCTCGCGCACCGAGAGCACCGTGACCATGCCGCGGTTCCCCTCCAGCGCCACCCCCACCACGTCGCGGTCGTCGCGCGCGCCGCGCACCATGCGCTGGCGCTCGCGGATGCGGTCGATGGCCCGGAGCCGGTCGCGGGCGCGCGCCGCCGCCTCGTAGTCCAGGCGCTCGGCCGCCCCCTTCATCTGATCCTTGAGCTGGGCGGTGAGCACCTCGGAGCGCCCCTCCATGAAGAGCTGCACCTCGTCGAGCAGCTCGGCGTAGCCCTCGGCGTCGATGTTCCCCGCGCAGGGACCGCTGCAGCGGTTGATGTGGTAGTCGAGGCACACCCGGCCGCGGCGGAAGACCTCGTCCCCGCAGGTGCGGAACGGGAAGATGGTGCGCAGCGACTTGACCGTGGTGCGCAGCGACTGGGCGCTGGTGTACGGACCGAAGTAGCGGGCCCCGTCGCGGGCCATGCGCCGGGTGTAGTACGGGCGCGGGAACATCGCCGCCCGCGCCGCCGACTCGGCGTCGCCGCGCGGTGCCCGCGCCCCCTCCCTCGCCGTCCCCGGGGCCAGGGCGTCGGGAGCGCCGGGCCGGGGGATCTTCAGGTAGAGGTAGTTCTTGTCATCCTTGAGGCGAATGTTGAAGCGCGGGCGGTAGCGCTTGATGAACTCGTTCTCGAGCAGGAGGGCCTCGCGCTCGGTGGTGCAGTGGACGACCTCGAAGTCGAAGATGCGCTCCACCAGCTGGCGGGTGCGCAGCGGGTGGGAGTCGACGCCGCTGAAGTACGAGCGCAGCCGGTTCCGGAGGTTGGCCGCCTTGCCGACGTAGACCACCCGCGCCTCGAGGTCGCGCATCAGGTAGACGCCGGGTCCCTCGGGCGCCTCCTTGAGCCGCTGGCGGAGCAGCTCGGCGTTGTCGAGGAGGCGGGCGGCACGTGCCGCGGTGGTGGCCATGACCCCACTGTACCCACGACGGGCGTCACGCTTCCGCGGCCTCGAGCTCGGCGAGGAACTGCGCCTCGTCCAGCACCCGCACGCCGAGGCGCTGCGCCTTCTCCAGCTTGCTCCCCGGCGCCGCCCCGGTGACCACGGCGTGGGTCTTGCGGCTCACGCTGGACCCGGGGGTGCCGCCGAGGGCGCGGATCCGCGCCTCCGCCTCCGGACGGGTGAGCCGCTCGAGGCTGCCGGTGAGCACCCAGGTCTGCCCGGTCCACGGCCCGGTCGACGCCTCGGAGCGCTCCGCCTCGACCCCCGCCTCGCCCAGCCGGCGGACCAGCTCCTGCCCGGGCTCGGAGGCGAACCAGCCGGCCACGCTGCGCGCCACCACCGGGCCGATGCCCTCGACGGCGAGCAGTTCCTCCTCGCCGGCCGCGCTCAGCGCCTCCAGGGTGCCGAGGTGCAGCGCCAGGGTGAGGGCGGTGTGCTCGCCCACGTGGCGGATGCCGAGGGCGTTGACCAGCCGGCCCAGCGGGACCCGCCGCCGTGCCGCGATGGCGCCGAGCAGGTTGTCGGCGGAGCGGTCGGCGAAGCCGTCGAGGGTGAGCAGCGTCGGCTTGTCGAGCCGGAACAGGTCGGCGGCGTCGGCGAGGTGGCCGCCGTCGACGAGCTGGTCGATGATCGCCTCGCCGAGCCCCTCGATGTTCATGCCGGCGCGCGACGCGAAGTGGCGGAGCCGCTCGCGGCGCTGCGCCGGGCAGAGCGGGTTGAGGCAGCGGCGCACCACCTCGCCCTCCTCGCGCACCAGCTCAGCGTCGCAGGCCGGGCAGCGGTCGGGCATCTCCCAGGGCCGGGAGCCCTCGGGCCGGCGCTCCAGCAGCGGACGCACCACCTCGGGGATGACGTCGCCCGCCTTGTGGAGGAGCACGGCGTCGCCGATGCGCACGTCCTTGCGGGCCACCTCGTCCTCGTTGTGGAGGGTGGCGCGGCGCACCGTGGTCCCCGCCACCAGGGCCGGCTCGAGCACCGCCACCGGGGTGGCCGCGCCGGTGCGTCCCACGGAGACGATGATGTCGAGGACGGTGGTCTCCACCTCCTCCGGGGGGAACTTGTAGGCGGTGGCCCAGCGGGGCGAGCGGGCCACCGCACCGAGCTCGCCCTGGAGCGCCAGCGAGGCCACCTTGACGACCACCCCGTCGGTGTCGTAGTCGAGGTCGTGGCGCCGCTCCCGCCACTCCTCGACGTAGGCGACGACGCCCTCGACGTCTCCCACCAGCCGGCGGTGCGGGTTGGTGGGCAGGCCGAGACGGTCGAGGGCGTCGAGCACCGCGGCCTGGGTGACCGCCTCGCCCGGCGGGTCGATCGCGTACATGAACGCCCGCAGCCCCCGCTGCGCGGTGATCCGCGGGTCGAGCTGGCGGACCGACCCGGCGGCGGCGTTGCGGGGGTTGGCGTAGCGCGGCTTCCCCTGCTCGTCGAGCCCCTCGTTGAGGCGGGCGAAGGCGCTCTTGGGCAGGAACACCTCGCCGCGCACCTCGATCTCCGGCGGCACCCCGCCGACGCCGCCGCGCAGCCGGGTGGGGATGGTGCGCACGGTGCGCAGCTGGGCGGTGACGTCCTCCCCCTGGAGCCCGTTGCCGCGGGTGGCGCCGCGCACCAGCTGGCCGTCGCGATAGCTGAGCGAGACCGCCAGCCCGTCGATCTTCAGCTCGCAGACGTAGGCGTCGACGGCGCCCACCATCCTCTCGACGCGGCGGACGAACTCCTCGACCTCGTCGGTGCCGAAGGCGTTGGACAGCGAGAGCATCGGGGTGCGGTGGGCGACCTTGGTGAACGCCTCGACCGGGGCCGCGCCCACCCGCTGGGTCGGCGAGTCGGGCGTCTGCAGCTCGGGATGGAGCTCCTCGAGGCTCTGCAGCTCGCGGAAGAGCGCGTCGTACTCGGCGTCCTCGATCTCCGGCGCGTCGAGCACGTAGTAGCGGTGGGCGTGGTGCTCGACCAGGCGGATCAGCTCGGCGTGGCGGGCGCGGGCGCCGTCGGGGACCATGGAGCGTGCGGTCAGGCGTCGCCGAGCTGGGCGGCCGGTTCCTCCCGCTCCACCGTGTCGAGGATGGAGTGCGCCTGGGCCGCGTCCCAGCCGTCGAGCACCGACACCAGGCCGGCGAGCGGGGCGACGTGGCGGAGCTGGAGCGCGTCCCCCACCCTGCGCGCGCACACGACGATGGTGGACAGCAGGTAGGTGCGCAGCAGTCCCGCCGGCTCGCGCTCGACCGCCAGGGAGTGGACGTGGGCGAGGGCGCAGAGGGTGACCCGCGAGGGCTCGCGGATGGCCTCGGCGGCGAGCTGCCGGGCCGCCTCCGAGCGCTCCACCGGGTCGGCGGCGGACAGCAGCCGCCCGGCGAGCAGGCACTGCGGACCGCTCAGCGCACCGTACAGCTCGTCGTGGTTGCAGACGATGCAGCCGTAGCGGTGCAGCGGCACGACGTGGAGCAGGCAGCGCCCGTACCTGCGGGCGATCTCGGCCTCCACGCTCTCCGAGGCGGGGGTGGCGGCGTCGAACGCCAGGACCGCGGTGCGGAGCCGGTCCAGCAGCTCCCGGACCTTCGGCACCTTGGGACGCACGTCGAAGAGCCCCGCCCACCAGCCCCCGTCGAGGCTGTCGAGGGCGCGGAGCAGGAACGCGCGCTTGTCCTCCGGCTCGCCCTCCCAGGGGATCTCCTCGAGGGCGAGGGTGTCGACGGCACAGCCGTAGACGCTGATGTCGTGCCAGGCGATCCAGGAGGTGGCGGCCCGCTCGGCGCGCACCCGGGCGCGGCGGGCGGCCCCCACCGCGAGCACGGTGATGACCTGGGAGATCAGCACCTCGCCGGCCCCGATGGCCCGCGGCGTGCCCTGCTCCGACCAGGTGATCGACGCGCCCATCACCCCTCCAGCACCTCCAGCGCCGCGTCTGCCACAGCGAAGATCTTGACACCGATGCCGTCGAACCGGATCACCACCTCCTCGCCGGCGCGGGTCATGGTGCTCTTGAGGATGATGCCCCGCCCGTAGCGCGCGTGGCCCACGCGCATGCCCTCGCGGTAGCGCTGCGGCGCGATCGCCACCGGGTTGGGCCGCACCGCGTGGGCGTGGACGGCGGCGCGCAC
>JAQBPI010000229.1 GCA_028287605.1 Chloroflexota bacterium | reverse complement strand
ATGAACATCATGCTGGTGTCGGTGACCGAGCGGATCTCGGAGATCGGGCTGCGCAAGGCGCTCGGCGCCACCCGCGGCGACATCCTCCGCCAGTTCCTCATCGAGGCCTCGGCGCTCAGCGCCGCCGGCGGGGTGCTCGGCATCGGGCTCGGCGCCGGCTCGACGTTCCTGCTCAACCAGTTCACCTCGCTGCTCGCCGTGTTCTCGCCCTCGGCCGCGCTGATCGCACTGTTCATCGCGGCGGGCATCGGCCTGGTCTTCGGCGTCTTCCCGGCGATGCGGGCGGCCCGGCTGGCGCCGATCGAGGCGCTTCGCGCCTCCTAGAGAGAGCTAGAGCCAGACGTCCCGCACCGCCTCGCAGAGCAGGCCGGAGGCGAGCAGGACGATCCCCACGCCGAGCTGCTGGGTGTTGTCGTAGGCGAGCGCCAGGGCGATGAGGGCGATGCCGAGGACGATCGGCGCGACGATGAGGATGGCGACGCCGCCGACCCCGAGCACCACCCCGAGCAGGGTGAGGCTGACCAGCTCGCCCCGGTGGGCGCGCCGCAGCGAGGCTCCCGCACGCAGTGCGGCGATCCCGATGCAGATCACCAGCAGCAGCGGCCACGCGGACATTGTCCCGCCCTCCTCCCGCACCGGCGGTGCGCCCCAGTGTACGCGCGCCAGGACCGGGCATCCAGGCCCTCCCGCGCCTCGCCGCTGCGCGGCCCGGGGGCCCGATGGGAGAATCGCAGGATCCCGACCACCGCCGCGTGAGGGAGGGGGCGGGATCCCACCCCCAGGAGCAACTGCACAGATGGTCAATCGAATCACCCGCGGCGCCTGCGCGGCGGTCGTCACCGCCGGTCTCGTGCTCTCGGGGGCCGCGGGTCTCCGAGCGGCGATGGTCACCGCTCCGGCACCGCCGGCGCAGGAGGTGACCGACAACGTGCTGCCGGGGCTGGACCGTCTGGCGTCGCGGGGGCTGGCCTCGCCGCTCACCGAGCTGCACGTCGGCATCGGCCTCGCCGCCTCGGATCCCGCCGGCCAGCTCGCCCTCTACGACCGCCTCTACGACCCCGCCAGCCCGCTCTACCACCGGTTCCTCACCCCCGCCGAGGTGGCGGCCCGCTTCGGCGTCTCCGAGCCGCGATTCCGCGCCGTCACCGACTGGCTGGGGAGCGGCGGGCTGCGGCTCTCCCACGTCGACTCCGCCCGCACCTACGTCCAGGCGGTGGGCACGGTGGCCCAGCTCGACCACCTCTTCGCCACCACCCTGCGGAGCTATCGCGCCGGCGGCATCGACTTCATCGCCAACGACAGGAGGCCGTCGGTGCCCCCGGGACTGGGCATCGTCTCGGTGGTGGGGCTCAACACCCTGCAGAGGTTCTCGGTGCCCACGCGGGTGAGGCCCGCACCGGGTGTCGGCGGGCTCTACACCGACAGCTACACCCCCCAGGCGCTGTGGTCGCTCTACGACCAGCCCGCCGACAACCTCGGCCAGGGGCAGACCTTGGCGATCATGGGCGGCGGGTCCAGCGACTCCGTGACCGGCAACCTCCGCCGCTTCGAGGACCTCAACCACCTGCCTCACGTGCCCGTGACGGTCAAGCACGCCGGCGCCGGCCCCTTCAAGGACAACGTCGGCGCGGTGGAGTGGGACCTCGACAGCCAGGCCAGCACCGGCATGGCACCGCTGGTCAAGCGGGAGGACCTCTACTTCGGCTCCACCCTCGCCGACGCCGACGTCCTCGCCGCGTTCTCGCTCTGGGCCAGCGATCCCGACGCGCCGCGCCAGGCCGACGCCTCCTTCGGCGAGTGCGAGGCCAACCCGCTGAACCCGGTGACCGGGAACCCGGCCGCCAACCCGCCCGGCAACTTCGGCCAGGGGCTGGGCAACAACCTGGAGCCGGTGGCCGACCAGACCCTGCTCCAGGCCACCCTGGAGGGGCGCAGCCTCTTCGCCTCCGCCGGCGACACCGGCTCCTCCTGCCCGATCGCGGTGCTGCCCATCGTCGGCGCCGGCAACGGCCTGGCCAACCAGGCCCTCCCCCTCCAGGGCTACCCGGCGGCGAGCAAGTACGCCGTCGCGGTCGGCGGCACCGTCCTCTACTCCTCGGCGGGCACCGCGCCGTCGAGCCGCACCGTGGAGTACGCCTGGCCCTTCACGGGCGGCGGCTCCTCCGTGTTCATCGACGAGCCCGCGTACCAGCGGGGCGTCGCCGCCGTCGTCCACCCGTGCCCGCTCGACCCCACCGGCAAGCCCTACCCGCTGGCCACGCTCTGCCGGGGCGTCCCCGACGTGGCCGCCATCTCCGGCGACCTGGCGGGGAACGGCTACACCATCGTCAGCGACATGAAGATCAGCCCCGGAGGCGGCACCAGCCTCAGCGCGCCGCTGTGGGTGGGGATGTGGACGCGCATCCAGGCGGCCGCCGCCGACCAGGCGCACGGGCTCGGCTTCGCCAACCCCACCCTCTACCGGGTGGGCACCGGCCCGCGCTATGCCCAGGACTTCCACGACATCACCGTGGGCGGCAACGGCGTCTATGCGGCCACCCCCGGCTGGGACTACGTCAGCGGCTTCGGCAGCCCCAGCCTCACCAACCTGATGCGCGACATCGACGGCCGCACCGCGCCGGTGGTGAACACCACGCCCGCGGCGGTGCCGGCGCCGCCGCTGGCGAGACCCTGCGACGCGGTCTGGACCAGCCTTCCGGGCAACGCCTCCGACCCGCTGACCGGCAACCAGGACCCGCAGCTCGATCTGCTCCGCGGCGACCTGAGCCTCAGCCCCGACGGCGGCACCCTGCGCGCGGCGCTCACCGTGGCCAAGCTCGACGGCTCGCTGCCGCCGGCGGCGGCAGCGGTGAACTGGACCATGTACTGGACGTACAACGGGGTGACCTACCTCGCCCACGCCCGGCTCGCCCGGCTCGGCTCCGTCACCTTCGCGGACGGGGTGTCGAACGCCAAGGGTTCGGGCGACGCCCACACCGACGACACCGGCAGCCTGACCATGGGCACGCCCGGACGCGTCGAGATCGACGTCCCGCTCAGCCACGTGGACAGCCCGCCCCTCGGAGCCCGGCTCACCTACCCGCTCGGTGACGCCGGCCTCGAGATCGGAGCGCTGCCGGCCACCGTCGACCTCGGCGGCACCCAGCTCGACGCCCAGCTCGTTCCCTGCGGACCCGCCGCCTCGAGCAGGGCGCCCGGCGCCCCGGCGCCGCCG
>JAQBPI010000220.1 GCA_028287605.1 Chloroflexota bacterium | reverse complement strand
GTCCGGCGCCGTCTGGCTCGCCGAGCAGGCCCGAGCCGAGCTGGCGGTGGCGGGAGGCCGGCGCCACCGCCGCCTCGACGAGCCCGAGCGGCTGACCGCCCAGGAGGAGCGGGTGGCCGACCTGGTGTGCGGCGGGCGCTCCAACCAGCAGGTCGCGCAGCACCTCTCGGTGTCGGTGAACACGGTGGAGACCCACCTCAAGCACGTGTACGCCAAGCTCGGCGTCCGCTCCCGGCTGGAGCTGGTGGGCCGCCGCGCCGACGAGCCAAAAGATCACGGCGATCCGTGACGCTCGGGCGCCGGGTCGGGTCTAGGCTCGGGTTCACCCGCTCATGGTGGACTGCGCTCGCGTGGAGGTCGTTGCGATGGTCGCGCTGCCCTCTCCGCGGCGCCCGGACGCCGGTTCCCGGTGGCAGGGGACGTGGAGGTGGCACGCCGCAGAGCCCATGCATCAGGCACGTGAGGGTCACACCGCGACCCTGCTCGACGACGGCAGGGTGCTGGTCGCGGGAGGCGTCGCGGCCCCGGACGGCTTCATGACCTCGGCGGAGATCTTCGACCCCTGGGACCGGTCGTGGTCGCGGGCGGCATGCCTGCGCCAGGGGCGCACGGGGCACACCGCCACCCGCCTCGCGAACGGCACGGTGATGGTCGTGGGGGGCGCCGCGGAGGGCGGCAGCCTGGCCTCGGTCGAGGTCTACGACCCGGTCGACGACCGCTGGAGCGAGCTCCCCCCGATGGCCACCCCCCGGGCGCTGCACGCCGCCCTCCGGCTGGCCGGCGGCCACGTGGTCTGCACCGGCGGCGCCGACCTGCGCCGGGTGCCGCCGGTCCGGCTGGCCTCGGTGGAGATCTACGACCCCGCCCTCGACCTCTGGACCCGCGCAGCCACCATGGCCTGCGGCCGCGCCGCCCACTCGGCGACCCTGCTCGAGGATGACGCGGTGCTGATCACCGGCGGCGAGGGGCACGGCGAGCCGCCCCAGGCCGCCGAGGTGTACCTGGCCGGGATGGACAGGTGGCGGCAGACCCTGGGTTCCAACGCCACCCCGGCGCGCCACAGCGCCACCCGCCTGGTCGACGGCAGCGTGCTGCTCGCCGGGGGCTGCTCCGGCGGCGCGGTGGCCACGGTGCGTCGGTACTGTCCGGCGCGGCGCACCTTCCTCTGCCAGGCGGAGATGCCGGGCCACCGCCGCTCGCACACCGGCACCCTGCTCGAGGACGGACGCATGCTCGTCGCCGGCGGCTGGAACGGCCGCGGATGCGCGGTGGACACCGCCCAGGTCTACGATCCCTGCAGCGATGCGTGGGCTCCGGCGGGGACCACCGCCCCGCGGGCGGCGCACACCGCCACCCGCCTCGCCGGCGGCAGGGTCCTGCTCGCCGGCGGCCTCACCCGCTGGGGGGAGAGGCGGTGCGCCCTGGCCTCCTCGGAGCTCGTCTCGATCGAGGGGACCGGCTGACCGGTCGACATCGGGGGGGGAGACGATGAGGCAGCCAAGCGTCCTGGTGATGGGCGGCGGCGTCGCCGGCATGAGCGCGGCCCACGAGCTCGCGGAGCGTGGGTTCCGGGTCACCGTGCTGGAGCGCAGGGCCATTCCCGGCGGCAAGGCGCGGAGCGTGCCCGTGCCCCACACCGGCACCGCCGGGCGCCGCGACCTCCCCGGCGAGCACGGCTTCCGCTTCTTCCCCGGCTTCTACCGGCATCTGCCCGACACCATGCGGCGGATCCCGCTGCCCGGCCGGCCGAACGGCGTCTTCGACAACCTGGTGCCCGCCACCCGCCTGGAGATGGCCCGGGCGGGGATGCGGAAGGTGGTCATCCCCGCCCGCTTCCCCACCTCGCTGGAGGAGCTGCGCATGGGGCTGGCGGCGGCGATCGGCAACCTCCTCGGCGACCCCGGCATCCCCGCGCTCGACCTCGCCCACTTCACCGAGCGGCTGCTCACCATGCTCCGCAGCTGCGAGGCGCGCCGGTACGTGGAGTACGAGAACCTCGACTGGTGGACCTTCTCGGGTGCCGAGCAGCGCTCCGCCAAGTACCAGCTCTACCTCGCCGACGGTCTCAGCCGCACGCTCGTCGCCGCTCAGGCGCGCCGGCTCAGCGCCCGCGCTGGCGGCTACATCCTGGTCCAGCTGCTCCTCGACCTGATGCGGCCGGGGGGACGGACCGACCGGCTGCTCAACGGCCCCACCAACGACGTCTGGATCGACCCCTGGCTGCGCCACCTCCTCGCCCTCGGCGTCGACTACCGGCTGGGAGCCGAGGTGACCGGGATCGGATGCCGGCGGGGCCGGGTCACCGGGGTCACCGTCCGCGAGGCGGGCGCCACCACCACCCGGACCGCCGACCACTACGTCGCCGCCGTGCCCAAGGAGGTGATGCAGGCCCTGGTGGGCCCGGCGCTGCGCCGCGCCGACCCGCTGCTCGGCGAGCTGGGCAGGCTGCAGACCCGCTGGATGAACGGGATCATGTTCTACCTGCGCGACGACCCGCCGGCGGTGCCCGGCCACAGCATCTTCATCGACTCGCCCTGGGCGCTGACCTCGATCTCACAGCAGCAGTTCTGGCCCGACCACGATCTTCGCGGCATGGGCGACGGCGCGGTGTCGGGCGTCCTGTCCGTCGACGTCTCCGAGTGGGAGGCGGCCGGGGAGCTCACCGGCAAGGACGCCCGGTCGTGCACGCGGGGCGAGTTCGTCGCCGAGGTGCGCCATCAGCTGCAGGTCCGGGGGGTGGAGGGTCTCGACGACGGCAACCTGGTCACCGCGTTCGTCGACACCGACATCACCTTCCCCAATCCGCCCCATGCCGGGGTCAACGCCGAGCCGCTGCTGGTGAACACCAGCGGCTCCTGGGAGCACCGGCCCCGCGCCGTCACCCCCGTCGACAACCTCTTCCTCGCCTCCGACTACGTGCGCACCCACACCGACCTGGCCACCATGGAGGCCGCCAACGAGGCGGCGCGCCGCGCCGTCAACGGCATCCTCGACGCGACCGGGTCGCGCGAGCCCCGATGCGCGGTCTGGACGCTCAGCGAGCCCCTGCTCTTCGCCCCGGCGCGGCTCGCCGACCGGGTGCTCTTCAGCTTGGGCCGGCCCGCCAACGGGGGCGCGCCCGCGCCGACCCTGGCCTCGCTCTCACCCGACTGACGCGCCGTCAGGGGGTGGGGGTCGGGGTCGGGCGGAGCGTGGCGCGGGCCGTGGGGGTCGCGGTGGGACGGGGCGCCGGTCCCTGGGTCGGCGACACGGTGGCGGTGGAGAGCGGCGGCAGGAGGCCGCCCGAGCTGCTGCTGGGGGGCGGGGCCGCGGTCGGGGTCGGAGGAGCCACCGGCCTCGGCGTGGCCGGCGCGGCGGTGGAACGACGCCGGGGGGTGGTGCCGGTGCCCGGCGCGGAGGCTCCGCCGGGCTGCCCCGTCGAGGCGCCGGCGGCGGCGCCGGATCCGTAGTAGGACCGCTCCTCCTCCTGGCCGAGCACCAGCGTGATCCCGCCGGGGGAGGCGGCGGCGCCGGAGGCGGGAGCCGCGGGGCTGGCCGGCGCGGGGGTCTCCACCTGGACGCCGAAGTAGCGCGCCAGCCACAGCGCCGTGCTCCCGTCCCTGCCACCGCTGGCGTCGATCACCCGGGTGGTGGGCGAGACCCGCCCGGCGCCCCCGTCGGTCGCCGAGAGACCGGCGTTCGAGAACAGCGACGCCCACCGCTTCGACGCGCCCTGGGTGCGACCGCTGCCGTCGACGACGGAGACCGGCGCGTGCTCGGCGACGGCACCGGGGGGCGGGAAGATGCTCTGGATGAAGTGCTGCAGGGTGCCGAAGCTGCGGTCGTACGGATACTCGTACGCGGCCGGGCAGGCGGCGGTGCCGTAGGGCGGCCCGCAGTCGTAGATGAAGTTGGTGTTGTCGACGCTGACGTGCTCGAAGCTGGTGGTCTCGACGCCCTTGACCAGCTCGTAGAGCGCGAGCGCGTCGCCCAGGGGCAGGTCGGTCTTGACGTGGTCGCCGAGGCTGCTGAGCAGATCGGGGAGGTTGCCCAGCCCGCCGACGCTCAGCACCCGCTGCTTGATGGCGCTGAGCACCAGCTGCTGCCGCTTGTTGCGGGCGAAATTGGTGCCCTCCACAGGGTCGGCGGACTCGCGGGAGCGCGCGAAGATCAGGGCGGTGGCGCCGTCCATGTGCTGCGGGCCGGCGTTGAAATGGACGGTCTCGACCGCGCAGTCGGGGTGCTGGGGGTCGTCACACTCGCCGCGGGGATAGTTGTTGTCGGTGAAGGTGTGCTCGACGTTGATGTCGACGCCGCCGACCGAGTCGACCGCCGACTTGAACGCGGTGAAGTCGAGCCCCACGAAGTGGTCGATGGGGATCCCGAGGATCCGGGAGAGGGTGGCGTTGGCGAGCCGCCCGCCGCCCTGGGCGCCGCTGTAGTCGGCCGACGAGACCGGCAGCCCCGCCTGCCCGATGGAGTACGCCTCGTTGACGCGCGCGTAGTAGGTCTTCTCGGCTCCCCCGACGGGGATGGGCACGAACAGGTCGCGGGGGATGCTGATCTGCGCGATCTGTGGCGGGTTCCCGGCGCCGCGCGGCTGGATGGAGATCACCATGATCGAGTCGGAGAGGTAGGCGCCGTCGTGGTCGCTGCCCCCGTAGCCGTACAGGGCGATGTTCACCCGCTGACCGCTGGCGAACTTGTTGGCCACGGCGCCGGAGCCGCCCGAGCTGTGGTGGATGATGTCGGTGATCACCGAGATCGGGTTCTCGCCGAACAGATGGGCGAGGGAGAGCACCAGGCGCGCCCCGTACCCCCCCACCAGGCCGAGCATCAGCACGGCGCAGGCGAGCAGCGCCCGTCCCCTGGTGACCCAGCTCGGGACGAGGTCATAGCTCGAGCGCCGTCGTCGGCGCGTGGTACTTGCCATGACAGGGGCGTCTGGGAAGGGCGGCTCGGGCCGTGACGGCCACACCGGCTGTGGTGGGTCGCACCGGTTCCCGCCGGCACGCCGTACTCTCTGCCAAACGCCGGAGACGCACGGTTTGTTTCACCCCCGGCTCGCGCCCAGGGTAGCGCACCCGCAGGGGCACCCTGGCACCGCTGTGACAGCGCTGTCACAGCGAGCGCCGGCTACCCCTGGAGCAGGTCCCGCGCGATGACGACGCGCTGGATCTGATTGGTGCCCTCGTAGATCTGCGTGATCTTGGCGTCGCGCATCATTCGCTCCACCGGGTACTCGCGGACGTAGCCGTAGCCGCCGAGGATCTGCACCGCGTCGGTGGTGACCTTCATCGCCGTGTCGGAGGCGAAGAGCTTGCAGATCGCGGCGGCGTGGCCCACGTCCGGGCTCCTCTGGTCGATGAGCGAGGAGGCGTGGTAGACGAGCGCGCGGGCGGCGGCGGTCTGCGCCTCCATGTCGGCGAGCATGAACTGGAGGCCCTGGAACTCGGCGATCGCCCGCCCGAACTGCTGGCGCTCGCGGGCGTAGCCGACCGCGTAGTCGAGCGCCCCCTGGGCGATCCCCAGCGCCTGCGCCGCCACCCCGGGGCGGGAGCGGTCGAGCACGCGCATGGCGATGCGGAAGCCCTCGCCCTCCTCGCCGAGCCGGTTCTCGGCGGGCACCACCACGTCGTCGAAGTGCAGCTCGGCGGTGTTGCTCCCCCGGATGCCGAGCTTGCCGTGGATGGCGGTGGCGGTGAGCCCGGGGGCGTTCCTGGCGTCGACGACGAAGGCGCTGATGCCCTTGGTGCGAGACCCGGGCTCGGTGGTGGCGAAGACCACGACGGTGTCGGCGACGCCGCCGTCGGTGATCCAGATCTTGGAGCCGCGGAGCACGTAGTCGTCGCCGCGTCGGATCGCGCGGGTCACCATCCCCCCCGGGTCGCTGCCCGCCCCCGGCTCGGTGAGCGCGTAGGCGGCGAGCTTCCGCCCGGAGGCGAGGTCGGGAAGCCACCGCTCCTTCTGCTCGTCGCTGCCCGCGATCATGATCGGATAGCCCCCCAGGGCCTGGACGGCCAGGATCAGGGCGCTGGTGGCGCAGGCCTTGGCGACCTCCTCGATGGCGACGTTGAGGGTGAGGGCGCTGCCGGAGAGGCCACCGTACTCGGGCGGGAACGGAAGCGCGAAGAGGTCCTGCTGGCGGAACATCGCGACGACGTCCCACGGGAACTCCTCGGTCTCGTCGATCTCGGCGGCCCGGGGAGCGATACGCGCCCGCACCAGCTCGCGGACCGACGCCTGCACCATCAGCTGCTCCTCGTCGAGCCGGATGTCCACGGTCGGTCCCTCTGTGTGCTTCGATTCCTTCGATTATGACGATGCCGGTCGCGCGCGCCGCCCCGACCTGAGGGGCCGCCGGCCTACCCGCGCAGCAGCTCCCGGGCGATCACCAGGCGCTGGATCTGGTTGGTCCCCTCGTAGATCTGGCAGGCCTTGGCGTCGCGCAGGCGCACCGCGGCCGGGTGCGCGTCGTCGCGGCTGTGGGGCGCGCAGAGCTCCACGGCGGCGTGGGCGACGGCGACGCAGGCATCGGTGCTCATCAGCTTGGCGACCGCGGCCTCGCGGGTGAAGGGCACGCCCTCGTCGCAGAGCGCGGCGGCATGGAGGGTCACCGCCCGGGCGGCGGCCACCTGGGCGGCCATGCCGGCGAGCCGCGACGCCGCCGCCGGTGTGGCGGCGGCGGCACCCTCGTCGAGCAGCGCGGCGTCGGGCAGGTCGAGGCCGAGGCGGCGGAGGTGGTCGGCGGCAGCCTCGAGGGCGCCCTGGGCGATGCCCGTGGCCTGGGCGCTGATGCCGATGCGGCCGCTGTCGAGGGCGGCCATCGCCAGCCGGAAGCCGGTGCCCTCGGCCCCCACCCGGTTGGCCGCCGGCACCCGGACCGAGTCGAGCACCAGCTCCGCCGTCGACGAGCCGCGCAGCCCCAGCTTGCGCAGCGGCCGGGAGGTGCGGACCCCGGGCCACGCCGCCTCCACCAGGAACGCGCTGATCCCCCGGGCGCCGGGGTCGCCGGTGCGGGCCATGACCAGGTAGAGGTCGGCCTCGCCGGCGTTGGTGATCCACATCTTGGTGCCGTCGAGCACGTAGCCGTCGCCGTCACGCACCGCCCGGGTGGCCAGCGAGGCGGCATCGCTGCCGCTGCCGGCCTCGCTCAGGGCGAAGGCGCCGAGCCACTCGCCCGTGGCCAGCCGGGACAGGTAACGGCGCTTCTGCTCCTCCTCGCCGAAGCGGGCGAAGGGCTCGCTGGCGACGCTGACGTGGACGTCGTAGATCACCGCGCTGCTGGCACACTCGCGCGCCACCGCCTCGACGGCGCGGGCGAAGGCGACGTGGCCGGCGTCCTGGCCGCCGAATGTGGCGGGGGTGAGCAGCCCGGCGATCCCGCGGCGTCCCGCCTCGGCGATCAGCTCGCCGGCGTGCCGGACGCCACCCCGGGCCATCTCCGGCGCCAGCGGCCGCACCACCTCGGCGGCGAAGGCCGCGACGCGCTCGTCGAGGGGGAGCGCCGCGGCGGCGGTGCCGGCCGACGGGGGCACGGCCCTCATCGCCCGGCGACAGGGGGCGCGAGGGGGGAGGCGCCCGACCTAGACGTGGACAAGCGTCGCCTCGCCCTGGGCGACGCCGCTGCAGATGCCCGCGGCGCCGTAGCCGCCCCCGCTGCGGCGCAGCTCGTAGACCAGGGTCATGAGGATCCGGGCCCCGCTGGCGCCGATGGGGTGGCCGACGGCGATGGCCCCGCCGTTGACGTTGACCCGCTCGGGGTCGACCTCGAGCATCCGGGTGCTGGTGATCGCCACCGCGGCGAAGGCCTCGTTGATCTCGAGGCGGCTGAGCTGGTCGACGCCCACGCGCTCGGGGCTGCGGGCCAGCGCCGCCTGCACGGCGGTGGCCGGCACGGTGGCGAGGTAGGGGTGCTCGGCGGCGGAGTCGGCGCCCACCACCCACCGCGCCAGCGGCTCGAGGCCGGCCGCGCGGGCCCGAGACGCCTCCATCAGCAGCACCGCGCTGGCGCCGTCGTTGACCCCCGGGGCGTTGCCGGCGGTGATCGAGCCGCCGGGGTCGAAGGCGGGCCGCAGCGAGGCCAGCCGCTCCGCGGTGGTCTCCGGCCGCGGCTGCTCGTCGGCGGCGACGTCGGCGCCGCCGGCCACGGCGACGGGCACCAGCTCGTCGCAGAAGAAGCCCTCGCCGAGCGCCCGGGCGTAGCGCTGCTGCGAGCGCAGCGCCCAGGCGTCCTGCTCCTCCCGGCCGACGCCCATCTCGGCGGCGACCTGGCTGCCGTGGACGCCCATGTGCACCCCGTCGACGGGGCAGCAGAGCCCGTCGCGGATCATGCTGTCGACGGCGGTGCGGTCGCCCATGCGGCTGCCGAAGCGCTGCTCCTCGAGCAGGTAGGGCGCGTTCGACATCGACTCCATCCCGCCGGCGACGACCACGTCGGCGTCGCCGGCACGGATCAGGAGCGCCCCGAGGTTGACCGCCTTGAGCGCGCTGGCGCACACCTTGTTCACGGTGAAGGAGGGCACCGAGGCGGGCAGCCCGGCCTTGAGCCCCGCCTGCCGCGAGGGCACCTGGCCCTGGCCGGCGGCGAGCACCGTACCCATGATCAGGTGGTCGACCCCGGCGGCCGGCATCTCGGCGCGGCGGAGCACCTCGCGGATGGCCACGGCGCCCAGGTCGGTCGCGGAGAGCCGCGCCAGCCCTCCCCCGAACCGCCCGAAGGGGGTGCGGGCGGCCGCCACGATCCACACCTCGCGCATCCGGTCAATTGTACGGAGCCGCGCCGCGCCTACCGCCCGGAGGGCGCGCCCACGCGCTCGCCGACGAGGCGGACCACGTCCTCGATGGTGTCGCCGATGACCGCCCCGGCGGCGGTGAGAGCGTCGATCTTGCTCTGCGCTGTGCCCGTGTTCCCGCTGATGATCGCCCCGGCGTGGCCCATGCGCTTGCCCGGCGGGGCGGTGCGGCCGCTGATGAAGGCGACCACCGGCTTGGGATACCCGGCGGCGATGAGCTCGGCGGCCGCCTCCTCGTCGGAGCCCCCGATCTCCCCCACCATCACCACCGCCCTGGTCGCGTCATCCTCCCGGAAGAGGTCGAGCACGTCGGTGAAGGTGAGCCCGAGCACCGGGTCGCCGCCGATGCCGACCGCGGTGGTCTGGCCGTGGCCGGCCTGGCTCAGCCCCTGGATGACCTCGTAGGTGAGCGTCCCCGAGCGGGCGACGACGCCGACCTTGCCGGGACGGGCGACGTGGTTGGGGATGAAGCCCACCTTGCACTCGCCGGCGGTGAGCAGGCCGGGACAGTTGGGGCCGACCAGCCGCGTGCTCGACGCGTCGATCACCGCGCGGGCGCGGATCATGTCGTGGACGGGCACGCCCTCGGTCACGCAGACCGCGAGCGGCACCGACGCGGCGGCGGCCTCCATGATCGCGTCGGCGGCGAAGGGCGGCGGCACGATGATGAAGGCGCAGTCGGCGCCGGTCGCGACCACGGCATCGGAGACGGTGTCGAAGACGGGGACCCCCAGGTGGGTGGCGCCGCCGCGGCCGGGCACGACCCCGGCGACCACGTTGGTGCCGTACGCCTGCATCTGCTCGGTGTGGAAGCTGCCCTCGCGGCCGGTGATGCCCTGGACGACGACGCGGGTCGAGCGGTCGATGAGGATGGACATGGTTCAGGCACTCCTTCAGGGGGCTTCCCCTACTCCCCCTGCCGGGTGAGCTCGACGATCTGCCGTGCCGCGTCGACCGCGCTCACCCCGGGCACGATCCCCGCCTCCCGGAGCAGCTCCCGGCCCTCCTCCTCCCGGGTGCCGGTCATGCGCACCACCAGCGGCTTGGTGATGCCCAGCTCGTCGCGCGCCTGGATGATCCCCCTCGCCACCTCGTCGCCGCGGGTGATGCCGCCGAAGATGTTGATGAACACGCCCCGCACCTTGGGATCGCTGAGCACCATGTCGAGGGCGTTGCGCACCACGTCCGCGCGGGCGCCGCCGCCGATGTCGAGGAAGTTCGCGGGCTCGCCGCCCGCCGCCTTCACCAGGTCGAGGGTGTTCATCACCAGCCCGGCGCCGTTGCCGATGCAGCCGACGTCGCCGTCGAGGTGCACGTAGGTGAGGCCGCGGCGCTTCGCCTCCACCTCGAAGGGGTCGTCGCCGCTGGCGCCGTCGTCGCCGAGCGCGTCGACCGCCAGCTCGGCGGCGAGGTCGCGATGCCGGTACTCGGCGTTCTCGTCGACCTCGAGCTTGCCGTCAGCGGCCACCAGGTCGCCGCTCGCGGTGATCACCAGCGGGTTGATCTCGCAGGTGACGGCGTCGAGCGAGACCGCCAGCCGGTACAGGGTCTGGACCAGCGGCACCAGCGCGGAGGCGAGCCTCCCGGTGCGGTCGGCGAGCGCGGGCACGGCGCGCAGCGCGGTGAAGGCGAGCTGGCGGATCTCGTACGCCTGGGGGCCGCGGAAGGGGTCGGGCCAGAGCTTTGCGATCATCTCGGGCCGGGTCTCGGCGACCTGCTCGATGTCCATCCCGCCGGCGCCGGAGAGCATCAGCACCATCCGCCGCCGGTCGCGATCGAGGGTGACGCCGCAGTAGAGCTCGTGGGCGACGTCGAGCCCGGTCTCGCACCAGACGCTGCGCACCGGGTAGCCCTTGATGTCCATGGCGAGGATGCGCCCGGCCTCGGCCCGAGCCTGCTCGGGGGTGTCGACCACGGCGATGCCGCCCGCCTTGCCCCGGCCGCCCACCGGCACCTGGGCCTTGACCGCCACCCTGCCCAGCTCGCGTGCGGCGGCCTCGGCCTCCTCGGCGGTCCGCGCCAGGCGGCCGGCGGGGATGGTGATGCCCGCCTTCGCGAACTGCTGCTTGGCCTGGTACTCGAGGAGCTTCACCGAGGACTGGCCTCCTGCATGCCGGGCGGGGGAACGGCGCCGGCCGGCGGGGTGGTCGCGAGTAGCGCGAAGCGCTCCCGCGACTGGACGGGGGGTCGTGGACCCCGCGCAGAGTACCGTCAGCGGGGCTCCCCAAGCTCTCGCAGCCGTCGCAGCGTCGCCCGCGCCGCGCGCCGCTGGCTGCGGCCGAAGAGGAGGCTGTCGAGAAGTCCGGCAGCGGTGGCACCGGCGACCAGGGCGCCGGTGACCTCGCTGGTGAGGGTGACCCGCGTGCCCGCACCCTCGGGCTCGCAGTGCAGCGCCGTGCGCACCGCGGGCCCGTCGTCCTCGCCGGCGGTGGCCACCTCGTGGGGAGGGTCGAGGGTGACCACCGAGGCGCGCAGCTCCCGCTCGCCACCGTCCCGGCCGCGCACCGTGGTCAGGATGGTCGAGCCCTCGACCGGGGGGGCGGGCTCGCAGCGGCGGGCCAGCATCCCCCGCCGCGGATCGGGGTCGGTCAGCAGCCGCAGGCAGGCGTCGAAGGCGCGCTGCGGCGGCAGCTCGAGCCGGATGCTCTCGACGGTGCGGCGCATGCGGCCCCAGCCTACCGTGCCGCCCCGGCTAGCATCCCCCGCCGATGACCCTGACCGCCATCCGCTTCCTCCACTACACCTCCGGCATCGCATGGGTCGGCGCCACCCTGGTGCTGGCCCTGGTCGTCTTCCCCGCCATCGACCGCTGTCCCGGCACCGTCCGCGCCCCGGTCATGCGCGCCCTGGCCCGGCGCATCGCGCCCTGGGAGACCGCCGCGGCCACCACCGTGATCGTCTCCGGCGGCGTGCAGGCGTGGCTCCAGCACCGCCTCGACGGCGGCCTCGGCCCCGCCCTGGCGACCCGCTGGGGGATGGCGATCGGCACCGGCGCGCTGTGCGCGGTGCTGCTGGTGGCGCTCGGGCTCAGCACCCTGGCGCCGCTGGCCCGGCGCTTCAGCGCGCTCGAGGACGCGGTCGCCCTCGACCCCGATCGCAGCGCGCTGGGCATCCGCGAGCTGGGGCGGGTCGACCCCGTCTGGTGGCGCACCCGGCAGCGGCTGGTGGTCGCGACCGCCGCGGAGATCGTCCTCGCCCTGGTCGCGGTGCTCGCCATGGCGGTGGCCCGCGGCTCCTGAGGCGGTCAGGGCTACCGGCCCAGCCGTCCCCGCACCGCCGCCAGCACCGGGCGCAGCTCGGCGGGGCGCAGCGCGCCCGTGACCACCACCGCGGCGCAGTACACCGCCACGGGGACGCACACCGCGAGCGGCTGGGCGGCGTCGCGGAGCGGCCACGCCACCGCCGCCATCGCCGCCCCGCTCAGCGCCACCGGCACCAGCGGCCGCACCCAGGGCAGGCCGCCCAGGTACCGGGACAGCAGCAGCAGGCCGGCGAGGAAGAGCACCGCCTCGGTGACCACCGTCGCCCACGCGCACGCCACCGGCCCCTGGTCGAAGGGGAAGAGCGGGATGAGCACCAGGTTGAGGCCGACATTGACCACAACGCTCGCACCGGCGAGGGCGGCGAAGGTCAGCTGCCGGTCCATCGCCCCCAGGGTGAAGACGAAGGAGTTGACCACGAAGAGGAAGAAGGCGGTGCCGCCGAGGACGCGCAGGCTGGGGACGGCGGTCGGCAGCGTGTGGGTGTCGGCGACGATCGCCGGGGCGAGGGCCACGCAGAGCACCGAGGCGGGCATCCCCACCAGCGCCAGCAGCCGGTAGACGCGCAGGTAGAGGGGGCGCACCGCCGCGGCGCCCTGGGTGAAGGCGATGCTGAGCGCCGGGTACACGGCGCTCATCACCGCCTGGGGCACGAAGCCGAGCCCGTCGAGGAACTTGTTGGCGGCGCCGTAGTCGCCCGCCTGCCTGAAGTCGTGGAGCGCCTGGAGGATCACCAGGTCGATGCGGAAGTACAGGGTGCTGAGCGCGAAGGCGAGGGCGAAGGGCAGGCCGCTCCGGAGCAGCCGGCGCAGCTCGTCGGGACGCCAGGCCAGCCGCAGCGGCGCGTAGCGCCGGGACACGACCACCGCGCCGAGCAGCAGGGTGAACCCGTAGGAGGCGGTGTAGGCGTCGATGTAGACGTGCACCGGGGCGTGGTTGACGGCGGCGAGCAGGGTGACGCCGAGCAGGATCGCGGTCTCGCCGGCGATCGCGATCACCTCCCAGCGCATCTCCTGGGTGGCGTAGAAGCAGGAGCGCAGCACCGTGGAGAAGGACATCACCACCAGCAGCAGGTACAGCGAGGGCACCAGCGGCAGCAGCGACGGCGCCAGCAGCGCGACGCTCCCGGCGAGCACCACCCCGCTCGCGGCCGCCAGCGGGATGCGGGCGCCGAGGGTGACGGCCAGCAGCTCGCCGAGCCGGTCGCGGTGCCGCGCCGCCTCGCGGGTGAAGACCACCTGCAGGCCGAGGTCGGCGACGATGCTGCTCAGCGAGCTGAAGACGATCGCGGTCTGGAACTCGCCGTAGCCGGCACGGCCGAGGCGCTGGGCGATGATCACGGTGACCAGCACCACCACCCGGCTGACGGTGCGGGTGACCAGCAGCAGCACCGCGTTGCCGAGCGTCCGGCGGCCTCCCGTCCGGCGGTCCACCCCCGAGGGTGGCGGCGCCGCCACCCCGGAGTCGCTCATCGCCGTGCTGCGGTGACGGGTGCGGCGGCGGCGCCGGTGCGGTACAGGTCGCGGCGCTCGCCGGCGGTGTAGCCGAGCCGGCGCAGCCAGCGGTCGGTGTGCTCGCCGACCGAGGGGACGCGGGGACCGCCGCCGAGGGTCGCGGCGCTGCTCCGGATCGGCTGCACCGGCGTCCTCGCCGTGCCCTGCTCGGTGTGCACCTCCTGGAGCAGGTTCCGCTCGTGCACCACCGGGTGGTCGGCCACCTCGGCGACGCTGCGCAGCCGGGCGCAGGCGAGGCCGGCGGCGACCACCCGCCGCTCCCAGCTCTCCGCGCCGTCGGTGGCGAGCACCGCCTCGATGGCGGCGTGGAGCTCGGCGCGGTGCCGCATCCGCCCCTCGGTGGTGACGAAGCGGTCGTCGGCGGCGAGGTCGGGACGGTCGAAGGCGCGCAGGCAGAGGTCGCGCCACTCCCGATCGTGCTGGGCGCAGAGGACGAGCAGGCCGCCGTCGCCGCAGGCGAAGGGTCCGTAGGGCGCGGCGTGGAGGTGGTGCAGGCCGACCGGCGCCGGCTCGACCCCGGTGGAGAGGTAGAGGCCGAGGGTGGGCGCGGTCCAGTCGAGGGTGGCCTCGAACATCGACACCGACAGGGTCGCCCCGCCCCGGCCCGCGCCGCGCGCCACCAGCGCGCCGAGGATGCCGGCCGCCAGCGCGGTGCCGGAGGCGATGTCGCAGAGCGAGACCCCCGCCTTGGCCAGCCGGCCCGGCTCGCCGGTGACGGCGATCACCCCCGCCTCGGCCTGCACCAGCAGGTCGTAGGCCTTGCGCTCGGTGTACGAGCCGCGCTCGCCGTAGCCGCTGATCGACCCGTAGACCAGCTCGGGCCGCCGCCGCCGGAGCTGCCGCGGTCCCAGCCCGAGCCGGCCGGCCGCCCCGGGCGCGTAGTTCTGGACGACCACGTCCGCCCGCTCGGCGAGCGCGTGGGCGATGTCGCGGCCGTGCGGGGTCTTGAGGTCGAGGGCCACCGACTGCTTGCCGTGGTTCAGCCAGGCGAAGTAGCTGCTCACCCCGGCGGAGTGGTGCTCGTAGTGGCGGGCGAAGTCGCCGGCGCCGGGGCGCTCGACCTTGACCACCGTCGCCCCCTGGTCGAGCAGCAGCCGGCTGGCCAGCGGCCCCGAGACCGCCTGCTCGAGGGCGAGGACGAGGACGCCGCGAAGCGGGGGTGCCATGGCGCCGGATGGTCGCAGATCGGCGGCGCCGTCCACCCCGCTCATACTGGCGTCATGACGCCCACCGCGGTCGATGACCTCGCGTACATCCGTGAGTTCGTCGGGCTGACGGACTCGGAGCTGGCCGAGCTGTTCGGAGCCTCCACCGAGGAGGTGCACGAGTGGCTGCACGGAGTGGAGATGCCACCGGACACCGCGCGGCGCATCCATGCGGTCGCCGACTTCGTCCGACGCACTCCCGCCGAGCCCACCGATCTGGACGCCGCCCGGCGTCTGCGCGAGCCGCGGCCCGAGCTGGGCGGGCGCTC
>JAQBPI010000211.1 GCA_028287605.1 Chloroflexota bacterium | reverse complement strand
CGGCGGCGCTGCAGGCCCCGGCGAGCAGCGCCAGGAACGGCCTGGCTGCCGGCAGCAGTCTCATTGGCTCCTCTTCCTTGGCCGGACGGCGGCGGCTTCCGGACCGCTCGGTGCCCTCCGACGAACGCGCGGGCGTCCACCCTTCTGCTGTCACAACGCCGCGGCGCCGGGCATCTTGTGATCCGCACCGCCGCACCGCCGCAGCTCCGGTCGAACGCGCCGGACGGACAGTCGCGAGGCGTGTCGGGAGCGTGGGTCGCCTCGCCTCAGCGGACGACGACGATCTTCCCGAGGGCCCGCCGCTCGGCGAGCATCGTGATCCCCTCCGGGGCCTCCTCGAAGGGCACCTCGGCGCCGATCAGGGGGTCGATCAGCCCCTCGCGGTGGAGGTCCACGAGGTGCTCGTGGATGTCGGGGACGACGTGCGGCAGCACCCGCCGGTACAGGCCCCAGTGCACCCCGACCACCGCGTAGTTCTTGACCAGGACGTGGTTGGTGGGGACGTCGGGGATGCGCCCGCCGGCGAAGCCGATCACCAGGATCCGGCCCTCGAAGGCGACGCAGCGGCGGGAGCGGTCGAAGACGTCGCCGCCCACCGGGTCGTAGACGACGTCGGCGCCGCGGCCCCGGGTCACCTCCTTCACCACCTCGACGAAATCGGCGGCGGTGTTGTCGACGGCGATGTCGGCGCCGAGGCGGCGGCACACCGCGGCGCGATCGGCCCCGGTGGCGGTGGCGATCACGCGCGCCCCGGCGGCGCAGCCCAGCTGGATCGCCGCCGAGCCCACCCCGCCGGCGCCCCCGTGGACCAGCAGGGTCTCGCCGGGGCGAAGCAGGGCGCGGCGGTGGAGGGCGAGGTAGCCGGTCTGGTACGTGATGAGCATCGCCGCCGCGGTCGCCGGCGGCATGCCGTCGGGCAGGGGCAGGACGTCCGCGGAGGCCACGCAGACCCGCTCGGCGAGTCCGCCCCGCGGCGGGCTGGCGATCGCCACCACCCGCTGCCCGACGGTGATCCGTGACCCGGCGCCGCTCGCCACCACCGTGCCGGCGACCTCCAGCCCGGGGGTGAAGGGCAGCGGCGGCCGCTCCTGGTACTGGCCGCGGAGCAGCAGCACGTCGGGGAAGTTGAGCCCGGCGGCCTCGACCTCGACCACCACCTCGCCCTGGCCGGGCTTCGGCTCCTCCACCTCGTCGAGGCGGAGGACGTCGGCGGGCTCGCCGAGCTCGTGCGCTCTCCAGGCTCGCATGGTCGCGCTCACGCCGCCGCCTCCAGGACCATGACGCAGCTGACGATGCCGGGGCCGCCCAGGGTGTGGCAGAGCCCGCTCCGCGCCCCCTCGACCTGGCGCTCGCCGGCGCGGCCGAGCAGCTGGTCGACGACGTCGGCGACCATCCGCACCCCGGTGGCGCCGATCGGGTGACCGCAGGACTTCAGCCCGCCGCTGGTGTTGACCGGGATGTCGCCGCCGAGGCGGGTGCGCCCCTCGGCGGCCATCCGCCCTCCCTGGCCGCGGGCGCAGAGTCCGAGGTCCTCGTAGTCGACCAGCTCGGTGATGGTGAAGCAGTCGTGACACTCGACGACGTCGAGCTCGCGCGCCGGCTCGTCCACCCCCGCCTGGGCGTACGCCTGGGCGGCGGCGGCACGGGTGGCGGGGAAGCCGAGGAAGTCGGAGTCGGGGTCGAACTGGGTGGTGAAGTAGCCGCCGTGCGCGGCCAGCCCGATGCCGGTGAGCAGCGCGTAGGGACGCCCCAGCCGCTCGGCGCCCTGTCGCGACATCAGCACCGCGGCGGCGGCGCCGTCGGTGGTGGGGCAGCAGTCGTAGAGGCCCAGCGGCGAGGCCACCATCGGCGCCCTCGCCCACTGCTCCTCGGTGATCGGCCGCCGGAAGTGGGCACGCGGATTGCGCGACCCGTTCTCGTGGTTCTTGAGGGCGACGGCGGCGAGCACCTCGCGGTCGTACCCGTGGGCCTCGAGGTACCGGGTCCCCAGCAGCGCGAACTGGCCGGGGGCGGTGCGGCCCTTGGCGAGCAGCGGGTGGGTCTCCAGGACGTGCCGGGCGAGCAGTGAGCCCCGCGCGGGCACGTCGCGCATCTTCTCGGCGCCCACCACCAGCGTGGTGTCGTACATCCCCGAGGCGATCGCCAGGGCGGCGGCGCGCACCGCCTCCATCCCGGTGGTGCAGTAGTTGGCCACCCGGGTGGCGGGGATGCCGCGCAGGCCCAGCGGCTCGCTGAGATCGGTGCCGGCGTCGCCGGCGAGGGCGCTCACCCCCGGGGTGGCGGTGCCCAGCCAGGCGGCCTCGACCTGGTCGCGGCCGATCCCGGCGTCGTCGAGCGCGGCGAGCCCCGCCTCGCAGACCAGCTGGTGGTAGCCGTGGTCGAAGAGCTCGCCGAAGCGGGTCTCGCCGACCCCGACCACCGCCACCTCGCGGGCGAGACGTCTCCTCACGCCGTGTCCTCCGTGGGCATCAGCTTCCAGAAGTAGTGGACGATGCCGCCGCCCTCGTGGAGGCGGCGGAGCACGAGGCGCACGGGAAGCCCGGTGCGGACCCCTCCGGGAGCGGACGCCGCCATCTGGCCGAAGAAGCGGCCGCCTCCCTTCATCTCGGCGACCGCCATCACCGTGGGCGGCTCCGGGCTGGGGAAGACGTGATCCTCGGTCCAGGTGACCACCGCGCCGCGACGGCTCAGCCGCCGGTCGACCAGGTCGCGGCCGCCGCAGGCGGTGCAGAGGGGGCGGCGGGGGTAGGCGAACCAGCCGCACGCGGGGCACTCGCTTCCCCACAGCCGGAGCTCGTCGCCGCCCTCGCGCCGGAGCAGCGCCGCCGAGGTGTAGGGGCTGAGCGGCTCGGCGCCGATCCGGCCGCGCAGCCGCAGGAAGCGCGTGTAGGAGGGGATCTCCTCCCCGGCCGGGGCGTCGAGCCCGCTGCCGCCGGCGGTGCGCCAGGCCTCGACCCCGTCGCAGGCGCGCCAGAGGAGCACGTCGGCGCCGCCCCCGGCCGCCGCCACCTGGGCGATCAGGTCACCGGAAGCGGCCCGGTCGAGGGCGGCGGCGAGCGCCACCCAGGAGGAC
>JAQBPI010000205.1 GCA_028287605.1 Chloroflexota bacterium | reverse complement strand
GGCGATGCAGACCGCGCACCAGACCCGCTCGCAGCCCGGGCAGGTGAGGTGCTGGTGGTCGCGGCCGAGGTCGAGCTCCATGTAGTGCTCGCGACAGTCGAGGCAGAGGACGGGCGCCTTCATCCCGCACAGCATGACGGGTTCCGATCGATCGCCGGAAGGGGCCGGGAAGCCCTTGACGGAGCCTGCCCAGAAGCTCAATATCTAGGGGCCTCCGGCCGCAGGAACCCCAACATGTGGGAATCATGTGGGAAAATGGACTTCCCCCCGGGAAGCCCTGGGGAGACGGGTCGGGAGCTGCGTGGCCCCAGTCGACGTCACCCGCGCGCAGCGGATCTCAGCCCTGTTCGGAGACCCAACCGTGGATAACCCCCTGCCCTCCCCCGGATCGTCCGACGACCTCGACGCCCCGGCCTCCCAACCCGTGGCGGACAAGGCGGAGCGGCACTCGACCAGCACCGCCCCCGGCGGCCTGCGGATCGAGCGGCGCTTCACCCGCGAGGGGGTCCACCCCTTCGACGAGGTGCAGTGGGAGAGGCGCACCGCCGCCATCGGCAACGAGAAGGGCGAGACCGTCTTCGAGCAGCGCGACTGCGAGGTCCCGGTGTCGTGGTCGCAGATGGCCACCAACGTGGTGGTGAGCAAGTACTTCCGCGGACCCCTCGACACCCCGCGGCGCGAGACCAGCGTCCGCCAGGTGATCTCCCGGGTCTGCGACACCATCGCCGCCTGGGGGCTGGAGGGCGGCTACCTGGCCGGGCCGGAGTCGGCCCGCGCCTTCCAGGACGAGCTGACCCACCTGGTGCTCCACCAGATGATGTCCTTCAACAGCCCGGTGTGGTTCAACGTCGGCGTCCCCGGCACCCGTCCCCAGGCCTCGGCGTGCTTCATCAACAGCGTCGAGGACACGATGGACTCGATCCTGAAGCTGGCGCACACCGAGGGCATGCTCTTCAAGTACGGCAGCGGCACGGGCACCAACCTCAGCCCGATCCGCTCCTCCCAGGAGGCGCTCGCGGGCGGTGGCGCCGCCAGCGGCCCGGTCTCGTTCATGCGCGGCTTCGACGCGTTCGCCGGCGTCATCAAGTCGGGGGGCACCACCCGGCGCGCCGCCAAGATGGTGATCCTCAACGTCGACCATCCCGACATCCGCGAGTTCATCACCTGCAAGGTGACCGAGGAGCGCAAGGCCTGGGCGCTGATCGACGCCGGCTACGACGGCGCGTTCACCGGCGAGGCCTACGCGTCGATCTTCTTCCAGAACAGCAACAACTCGGTCCGGGTCACCGACGACTTCATGCGCGCGGTCATCGAGGACCGCAACTGGAAGCTGCCCGCGGTCACCGATCCAAATCGCATCCTCGGCACCATCAAGGCGCGCGAGCTGATGCGCCTGATGGCGGAGTCGGCGCACCAGTGCGGCGACCCCGGCATCCAGTACGACACCACGATCAACGACTGGCACACCTCGTCGAACTCGGCGCGGATCAACGCCAGCAATCCATGTAGTGAATTTATGTACCTCGACGACACAGCCTGCAATCTGGCGTCGTTGAATCTGATGAGGTTCCTGCGCGAGGACGGCACCTTCGACGTCGAGGGGTTCCGGCACGCGGTCTCGATCACCATCACCGCGATGGAGATCCTGGTCAGCAACGCCAGCTATCCGAGCGAGAGGATCGCCGCGAACAGCGAGCGCTTCCGGCCCCTGGGGCTGGGCTACGCCAACCTCGGCGCGCTGCTGATGGCGCGCAGCGCGCCCTATGACTCCCCGCAGGGACGCGAGCTCGCAGCCTGCATCACCGCCACCATGACCGGGGAGGCGTACGCGCAGTCGGCGCGCATCGCCCGCGAGGTCGGCCCCTTCGCCGGCTACGACGAGAACCGGCAGCCGATGCTGCGGGTGATCGGCAAGCACCGCGAGGCCGCCTACCGCATCGCCGACGACCACGTCGAGAGCCAGCTGCTCACCGCCGCCCGGCGCGCCTGGGACGAGGCCCACGAGCTCGGCGCGGTGCACGGCTACCGCAACGGCCAGGCGACGGTGCTCGCCCCCACCGGCTGCCTCACGCCCGACACTCTGGTGACCACCAGCCGCGGGCTGGTGCGGCTGCGCAGCCTGGGGAATCCCAACGGCGCGAAGTGGCAGGACCTCGATGTCGAGGTCGCCACCCACGAGGGACCCCGCCGCGCCAGCAGGTTCTACGTGAACGGCGTGGAGCCCGTGGTGACCGTGGCCACGCGACGCGGGTACCGGATCCGCGGAACCACCACCCACAAGGTGAAGGTCGTCGACGCCGACGGCCAGTGGCAGTGGCGGCGGCTGGCCGAGGTGCGCAGTGGCGACCGTGTGCCGATGATGCTCGGTGGCATGGTGGGCGAGCCCGTCCCGGTGGCCCTCCCGCCGCTCCCCGACGCCTACTGGACGGCGGACCACGAGACCACGGCGCCGCGGTATGTCACGCCCGAGCTCGCCGAGCTCGTGGGCTACTTCATGGGTGACGGCTCACTCCATTCGAAGGAGCTCCGGTTCTGCGTCAGCCCTCAGGACGCCGACCTCGCCGAGCACCTCGCCGATCTCGGACAGCGCCTGTTCGCCATCAGGGCGACCGTCACCGTCAAGCCCTCGTACATCGAGGTCGCGTTCACCTCGGTGCGCCTGGTGATGTGGTGGGGGGCCTGCGGCTTCGCCAAGAAGGACCCCGGAGACGGTCATCGCGGGAAGGGATGGCTGGCGCACATTCCGGATGCCATTCTGCACACCAACAGTCCCACCGCCTACGCGGCGTTCACGCGTGGCCTCTTCGAGGCCGACGGCACCGTCAGCCTCGGCTACCCGTCGTTCACCACGGTGACCGAGTCGCTGGCGCGGGACATGCAGGCGCTGCTCCTGGCGCTGGGGTTCGTCACCACCCTCGATGTCCACCAGCCCGGCAGCGGGTCCTGGGGAGCGCGGCCGAAGTACCGCGTCCGGCTGCTCAACGTCGCCGTGGGGGCGCGGTTCGCCGACGAGGTGGGCTTCGTCTCGGCCCGCAAGCGAGCGCTCTGTGGAGCCGGTGACCACCGGCAGTCGTCGCGCCACGACCACGTGCCCATCACGCGGCAGGTCATCGATGCGCTGGCACCGGCGAACGATGCGCTGCGCAAGACCCTGCTCATGGAGTACCGCCGCGGCGGAACGGTCACCCGGCGCGCCGCGACCGCGCTGCTCGAGCGGACCGGCGACGTCGGGCTCCAGCAGTCGCTGTCCTTCTTCTACGACGAGGTGGAGACGGTCAATCTGGGCGAGGAGGACCTCACCCTGGACCTCTCCGTGCCGGACAACGTCACCTACGTGGCCAACGGCTTCGTCAGCCACAACACCATCGGCTTCATGATGGACTGTGACACCACCGGGGTGGAGCCCGACATCGCGCTGGTGAAATACAAGAAGCTGGTCGGCGGCGGCATGCTGAAGATCGTCAACGGCACCGTGCCGCTGGCGCTGCGCCGGCTCGGCTACGGCGAGGCCGCGGTCAGGGACATCGTCGCCCACATCGACGCCAAGGACACCATCGAGGGGGCGCCCCACCTGCGCGAGGAGGACCTCGCCGTCTTCGACTGCGCCTTCAAGCCCGCCGGCGGCGCCCGCTCCATCGCCTGGCAGGGCCACGTCCGCATGATGGGTGCGGTGCAGCCCTTCCTGAGCGGCGCGATCAGCAAGACCGTGAACATGCCGCAGGACGCGACCGTCGACGACGTCGAGCGCGCGTACATGGACGGCTGGAAGATGGGGCTCAAGGCGCTTGCCATCTATCGCGACGGCAGCAAGCGCAGCCAGCCGGTGGGCACCACGATCGCCAAGACCACCGGCGCCAAGCAGATCGCCGACCGGCCGCTGCGCCGCCGCCTGCCCTCGGAGCGCCAGGCGGTGACCCACAAGTTCGAGATCGGCGGCCACGAGGGCTACATCACCGTCGGCCTCTACGAGGACGGCACCCCCGGCGAGATCTTCGTGAAGATGGCCAAGGAGGGGTCGACGGTCAGCGGCCTGATGGACAGCTTCGCCACCGCGATCTCGCTCACCCTGCAGTACGGCGTCCCGCTCAAGGTACTGGTCGACAAGTTCTCGCACGCGCGGTTCGAGCCCAGCGGCTACACCGGCAACCCCGAGATCCCGATCGCCAAGTCGATCATGGACTACATCTTCCGCTGGCTGGCCTCGCGCTTCCTTCCCTGGGAGGAGCGCGACGCGCTCGGCATCATCCGCCGCGACGGCACCGAGCCCGGTGACGAGCCCGAGGTGGAGACGCGCATCGTGGCGGCCCCCGCGGCGGCGGCGCGGCACGACGTTCCGGTGGTGAGCCGCACCGCGCCCACCGCGTTCCTCAACCAGGAGGACGCCCCCTCCTGCAGCGACTGCGGCAGCCTGATGGTGCGCTCGGGCGCCTGCTACAAGTGCCTCAACTGCGGAGGCAC